>JAFAAS010000079.1 GCA_023426435.1 Verrucomicrobiota bacterium
AAGAAAAGCAGCGCATGATCTCCGCGCTCGAAAGAGCGCGGCTCCGTTGAAGCTGGGCGTGGATGGCGAGTTGGGCGGTGTTCATCCAGATCTCCGCGCTCGAAAGAGCGCGGCTCCGTTGAAGCAGCGGGTGAGCGGCGCGGCGGTGAACTTGGTCCTCACATCTCCGCGCTCGAAAGAGCGCGGCTCCGTTAAAGCGAAGCGCGCGACACGAAATATCTCACGTGGCTCATCGCATCTCCGCGCTCGAAAGAGCGCGGCTCCGTTGAAGCGTCGTGTTGCGGTAGATCGCGTATTCGGAGGCCAGATCTCCGCGCTCGAAAGAGCGCGGCTCCGTTGAAGCTGGCAGTCGTTGCGCCGTGAATACGAGCCGACCTTCTCATCTCCGCTCGGAAGGGCTCGGTTTCGGTTGGCGGCGACGAGGTTTGGATACGTCTCAGCCCGCCGGGACGGCGGGCTCCACCCGATTCGGCCAACGGCTACGACTTTATTTAATATGCTATAGCCGTCCCACCTTTTGCGGCAGCGAGGGGCTCGCGGGAGGTGGGGCGTGAAGGTCGTTAAATACGCCGGTGCTACTTGGGCTGGAGGGACTCGTCCAAGAGCACGGGAGTAAGGCTGGGGAGGTCGGGGAAGATTTGCGTGGCGGCGGCGGTGCGGAGTTGGTCGGCGGTGTGGGTGCCGGTGGTGACGCACCAGACGGGGAAGCCGGCGGTGCGGCCGGTTTCCACATCCCAGGTGGAGTCGCCGATGAGGAGGGTTTCGGCGGGGGTGGCGTCGAGTTGAGAAAGCGCGTGGCGGGTGAACTCGATTTGCGGTTTGAGCCAGGGGGTGTCGGTGGCGCCGAAGATTCCGTGGAGGAGCGGGGCGATTTTAAGGTGTTCGCAGATGAGGCGGGAGGATGGGCCGTGTTTGTTGGTGAGGACGGCGAGCTTGGCGCCGCGGGCGTGGAGTTTTTCGAGGAGTTCGCGGGCGCCGGGCAGAAGTTCGACGTCGTCAAGCATGGTGGCGTCCCAATACGGACGATAGATCGCGAGGGCTTCGGCGACGCGGTCGGGGCCGACGAGGCGGCGGATGGCGAGCTCGAGACCGCCGCCGACGGCGTGGTGGACTTGTTCGAAGGTCGGCGCGGGCAGGCCGAGTTTTTGCATCGTGTGCGAGTGGCACCGGTGGATCGCGGCGAAGTGGTCGACGAGGGTGCCGTCGAGGTCGAAGAGGAAGGTTTTGAACGCGGGCATCGGGAAGAGGAGCGATTAACGCCGGCTGGCGTGAGGTGAGGACGAAAGGCTTGCGCCTTCCGCGACGGAATACGAAACGCTCATCCGACGAGTCGGGGGCGGCGCTTCGCTGCGAGGGAGGGTGCAGATTTGATTTGGCGGCGGAGAGAGTCACGAGTGAAGTGAGCGCGATGTCGGCCACCAAGGAATTGCGGAAGGCGCATGTGACTTCGAAGCTCGAGGGCGAGCGGATGGAGGTGGCGCTCGAAGGGGTGTGGCGAATCACGGAGCAGCGTCCGCTGTGGACGAGTGTGGTGAAGCGGGCGCAGCCGAAGCGGGTGGAGGTGCGAGTGGAGGACGTGGAGCGATGGGATAGCTCGCTGTTGTTGTTCTTGTTCGAGGTGGAGCAGTGGTGTCGGGCGACGGGCGCGTATTTCGATGGCGAGCGGTTGCCGGAGAAAATTCGGACGCTGCTGGCACAGTTGTCGGTGTCGCATCAAACGAGTGTGCCGTTCGATCGGACGCAGAGTTTCGTGGCGGTGGTGGGGAGCGCGACGATGGATTTGTCGCAGAAAGTTCGCGAAATGGTGCAGTTCGTGGGCGAGAGCGTGATTGGCGTGGGGCGGATCGTGAAGAATCCGCAGAAGTTTCGGTGGCGCGATTGTTTGGATGAGATGTTGAACTGCGGAGCGATGGCGTTGCCGATCGTGAGTTTGATCAGCTTTTTGACGGGGGTGACGCTGGCTTACACGGGGGCGTTGGTGCTGCGGCAGTATGGCGGGGATATTTACGTGGCGGATTTGATTGGGATGGCGATGTGTCGCGAGATGGGAGCGGTGATGACGGCGGTGGTGCTGGCGGGGCGGACGGGTGCGGCGTTTGCGGCGACGCTGGCGAACATGAAGGCGAATGAGGAGATCGACGCGTTGGAGACGCTGGGGATTTCGTCGGTGGATTTTCTGGTGGTGCCGCGGTTGCTGGCGTTGTTCGTGATGATGCCGTTGCTGACGCTTTATGCGGATGCGTTGGGGATTTTGGGCGGGATGGCGGTGTCGTTGTTCGTGCTGAATATTCCGCCGGCGGCGTATTGGGTGGAGATGGGGACGATCGTGGGGATCGGCGACGTGGCGGTGGGGGTGATCAAGGCGGGGACGTTTGGGTTGATCGTGGGGTTGTCGGGGTGCTTGCGCGGTTTGCAGGCGGAGCGGAGTGCGGCGGGGGTGGGGCGGGCGGCGACGTCGGCGGTGGTGACGTCGATTTTGCTGATCGTGGTGGCGGACGCGGTGTTCGCGGTGTTGTTCAACGTGATCGGGTTGTGAGAATGACGCTGGAGAAGCCCATGGAGTTGAATGAAATGCCGGCGATCGAGGTGAGGAATCTCACGGCGGCGTATGAAGGGCGGACGATTTTGAAGGACGTGAGTTTCAGCGTGCGGCGCGGGGAGATTTTTTTCGTGATCGGCGGATCGGGATGCGGGAAGAGCACGTTGCTGCGCAACATGATCGGTATCCATACTCCGGTGACGGGCGAAGTGGACTTTTTCGGGGAGTCGTTCACGAAGGCGCGGTCGCGGCGGCAGCAGGAATTGTTGAAGACCTTCGGCGTGTTGTATCAAGGCGGGGCGTTGTGGACCTCGCTGACCTTGCGGCAGAACGTGGAGTTGCCGCTGGAGGAATACACGACGCTATCGCGGCGGGAGCGGGAGGAGATCGCGACGTTGAAACTGGCGCAGGTGGGGTTGAGCGGGTCGGAGGATCTTTATCCGTCGGAGATCAGCGGAGGGATGAAGAAACGCGCGGGGCTGGCGCGGGCGCTGGCGCTGGATCCGGCGATTTTGTTTCTGGACGAGCCCTCGGCGGGACTGGATCCGATCACGTCGCGGAAACTGGATGATTTGGTGTTGGAGCTGAGGGAGATGTTTGGGACGACGATGGTGGTGGTGTCGCACGAACTGGCGTCGATTTTCAGCATCGCGGACCGGGTGATCATGCTGGATCGCGAGCAAAAAGGGATCGTGGCGGAAGGGGCGCCGAAGGACTTGGCGTCGAGGAGCAAGGATCCGCGGGTGGTGGAGTTTTTGCATCGCGGCGATTTGCCGCCGGAGCGGGTGTGATAACGTGCGATGATGTCGAGGATTGCCACGCCCACGATTGAACTCTGTCTTGCGGCAGGTGACAGATTCGTCGGCTCGCGCGAAAGCGGACGATGCCGTGGATGTCAGACTAGCCTTTAGCTAAACTTCGCTGCGCTCAGAATGACAAACAATAAGAAGTTCGCGGACTTTCCTGACCTGGGCGTGGAGCCTGGCGGAAAGGCATTGGTATGAAGTCGAAAAAAGGGCCGGCGATCGTCGGGGCGTTTGTGATTGGAGCGTTCGTGCTCGGGCTGGTGGCGCTGTTGTCGTTTGGCGGGGTGAGCTTTTTCTCGAAGCCGCAGCGCTTTGTGGTGTATTTCGACGAATCGATTCACGGGTTGGATTTGGGATCTCCGGTGAAGTTGCGCGGCGTGCGGATTGGGCGGGTGGTGGAGTTGAACGTCCGCTACGAGGCGGAGACGAACAACTCGGTCGTCGGCGTGGTGTGCGAGTTGAATCGCAACATGATCACGGACAGCGAAGGCGCGCAGCTGGATGTGTCGGATCGCGAGGAGTTGCAGGCTTTGGTGGATCGCGGGATGCGGGCGCAGCTCGGTATCCTGGGTTTGGCTACGGGGCTGTTGTTCGTGGAGTTGGATTTCGAGGATCCGAAGGAGTATCCGGCGGTGGAGCTGCCGTTTGAGACGAAGTATGTGGTGGTGCCGGCGATGCCTTCGGCGATTCAGGAGATTCAGACGAACATTTCGGGGCTGTTGAACGAATTGCGGAAGATCGACTACGTGGGGATCTCGCGGGAGTTCAAAGGGCTGCTGGTGGATACGCGGGGGCAGTTGAATGGATTGGATTTGAAAGGAACGCTGGCGCAGTGGCAGCGGACGGGGGCGCAGTTCGAGGCGTTGGCGGCGTCGCCGGAGATCAAGGAAACGTTCGGGAATCTGAATGGTGCGATTGCGGAGTTGCGCGGGGTGTTGCGGAAGATCGATGCGGAAGTGGGGCCGACGAGTCAGGAGCTCGCGGCGACGCTGACGCAGGCGCGGGTGGCGTTGGAGTCATTCAATACGACGGCGACGACGGCGACGCGGTTTATTGCTTCGCAAGGTGGCTTGGGGGAGGAGGCCGTGCGGACGATGGAGCAATTGCGGGCGACGGCGGAGGCGGTGCAGCGGCTGGCGGATTTCCTGGAGCGGAATCCGCAGGCGTTGATTACGGGGAAGAAGCGGTGAGGCGGAGGGAGAAGGAGTTTAACCACGGATGAAGACGGATGAACACGGATTGAGCGGGGACGGGACCATGTTGGAGGTGATGTTGTGAACCACGAATGGACACGAATGGGCACGAATGACGGCGCGGAGGAGAGGCGAGAAAACGCCATGGGCGGAGCTCGTTTCGAGGATGAACGCGGGGGGCGGTGGGGAATTCGGGCGCTGGTGCGCGGTGGGATGGGGTGCGCGATTGTGCTGGCGTGGGCGGGTTGTGCGTTGCCGGAGGCGCAGCCGGATTTGACGCGGTATTATGTGCTGACGTCGGGGCGGGCCGCGGTGGCGGAAGCGGCGGCGGCGAGCGCGGGCGAGGAGCGAAAAGTTTTCCTGAAGGCGGTGAACGTGCCGGAGTTTTTGCGCGGGAAGATCGTGCAAGTGCGGCTCGCGGAGAACGAGGTGAAGTATATCGACACGGCCCGATGGGCGGAGCCGTTGGAGGCGGGGTTGGGGCGGGTGCTGCGGGAGAGTCTCGATCGCGCGGAAGGTGGCATCGAAGTGGTGACGCGGCCGATGGATGCGCGCGATTTCGACATCGTGGTGCAGGTTCGGCGATGCGAAGGCGTGGTGCCGGATCGCATGGCGCGGCTGGAGGCTCGCGTGGAGATTTTCTCGGCGGGGCTGGAGTCGCGGCGGATGGCGGAGGAGGAGTTTGCGATCGAAGTCCCCGGTTGGGATGGCAGCGATTACGGCGAGCTGGCGGCGAAGCTGAGCGAGGCGGCGCAAAGCTTGGGCGCTAAGATTGGCGGGATGATTGCGGAGGTGGATCAGTCGGGCGAATGAGCGCGACTACGTATTTTCCCGACGCAAAGAGGAGGGTGCGCCCGGTGCACCGGAGCGCCGCGACGTTGTCGAAGCGGAGCGGCATGAGAGTAGCTATTTCGAAGAACCATGAACACGCCTGATACAGGAACGTTCGCGGTGTTGAATTTCGCGCTGACGCGCGCGGAGGACGGTCGGCCGACGCAGCGCACGGCGACCTGCGGGACATTTTTGGACGTCGAGCAGGCGTTCGATGTCGCGCGGGAGGAGGCGGAACGTGAGCTGGCGAGGCGGCGCGCGGCGTCGCCGCAGCCGGCGACGATCATCGAACTGCTCGATACGGAGTGGGGTTACGACGTGCGGCAGAATTTTTTGGTCGTATCCAGATATTGGGTGCACGACCGGGCGCCGTCGGAGTTGGGAGCGTAAGGCGGGCGTTTGCGGCTCGGTGGGGACACCTCGCCCTACCTTTCGAAAAGCCCGGCGGGGACCCCGACAAATCGGGGCAGGCTGCCGGGCTCCACCTTATTTCAGCGCGGCGGCGATGCGGGTGAGGGCGGTGGTGACGTTTTCGCGCGAATTGAAGGCGCTGATACGCACGTGGCCTTCGCCGCATTTGCCGAAGCCGGCGCCGGGGGTGCAGACGACCTGGGCTTTGTTGAGGAGGAGATCGAAGAACTCCCAGGAGTCGCGACCGACGTTGACCCAGATGTAGGGAGCGTTGTCGCCGCCGATGCAGGAGAACCCGAGGTTCGTGACGGCGTCGCGGATGAGGGCGGCGTTGCCCAGATAGAAATCGGTGAGTGCCTTCGTTTGTTGTTTGCCGGCGTCGGTGTAGATGGCGGCGGCGGCTTTTTGGATGGGGTAGGCGACGCCGTTGAACTTGGTGGTGTGGCGGCGCGTCCAGAGGGCGTGGACGGAGTGTTCGTTGCCGGCGGCGTCCCAGGCTTTGAGGGATTTGGGGACGATGGTGAACGCGCAGCGGGTGCCGGTGAAACCGGCGACTTTCGAGTAGCTGCGGAACTCGATGGCGACGTCGCGGGCGCCTTCGATCTCGTAGATGGAGTGCGGGATCTTGGGGTCGCGAATGTAGGCTTCGTAGGCGGCGTCGAAGAGGAGGATGGCCTTGTGCTGTTTCGCGTAGGCGACCCAGTCGGCGAGTTGTTCGCGGGTGGCGACGGCGCCGGTGGGGTTGTTGGGGAAGCAGAGATAGATGAGGTCGGTGGCGACGGACGGGATGGAAGGGACGTAGCCGTTGGCGGGGGTGGAATCGAGGTAGGTGATGCCCTCGTAGCGGCCGTCGACATTGCGGCCGGTGCGGCCGGCCATCACGTTGGTGTCGACATAAACCGGATACACCGGGTCGGGGATGGCGAGCCGGAGGTCTTGCGAGAAGATTTCCTGGATGTTGCCGCAGTCGCATTTGGAGCCGTCGGAGACGAAGACCTCGTCGGCGTCGATTTTGCAGCCGCGCGGGGCGAATTCGTGAGCGACGACGGCTTCGCGGAGGAAGGCGTAGCCCTGTTCGGGGCCGTAGCCTTTGAAGGTGGCACGGTGGGCCATCTCGTCGGTGGCGGCGTGAAGGGCGTCGACGCAGACTTGGGGAAGCGGCTCGGTGACGTCGCCGATGCCGAGGCGGATGACGGGTTTGTCGGGATTGGCGGCGACGAAGGCGCTGACGCGCTTGGCGATGTCGCTGAAAAGGTAGGACGCCTTGAGCTTGGTGTAGTTCTCGTTGATGCGGATCATGGGAGGTGCGGAAGGAGGATCGCGTGGTGCGGGCGCAAAGGCTTGAACAAACGGAGCGGCGGACGTTTGTTCAAGCCCGCGTTCGGTGAACGCGTTGTCCCCATGGAAATTCTCACGACTGTCGCGCAAATGCGGTCGCTGGCCGCGCAGTGGAAAACGGACAAGAAAACCGTCGCGTTGGTGGCGACGCAGGGAGCGCTGCACGCGGGGCAGGAGGCGTTGATTCGGGCGGCGAAGGAGCGCGCGGACGTCGTGGTGGTGTCGGTGTTCGTGAATCCCCTGCAGTTCGGGCCGAACGAGTTGACGGCGAAGTATCCGCGGAGCTTCGACAAGGATGTGGCGGTGTGCGAGCGATGTGGGGCGACGGTGGTGTTTGCGCCGGATGCGGAGGAGATTTATCCGCGAGGCTACTCGACGCACGTGATGGAGGAGACGACGAGCCGGTTGTTGTGCGGGCCGTCGCGGCCGACGCATTTTCGCGGGGTGACGACGCTGATGGCGAAGTTGTTCAATATCGTGCAGCCGGACGTGGCGGTGTTTGGGCAGAAGTCGGTGCAGCGCGCGGCGGTGGTGAAGAAGATGGCGGCGGATTTGAATTTTGGCGTGGAGATCGTGGTGGTGCCGAC
>JAFAAS010000106.1 GCA_023426435.1 Verrucomicrobiota bacterium
GGTGGTGGTGGTGGGAAATTTGACGGTGGGCGGCACGGGCAAGACGCCGGTGGTGGAGAAATTCGCGAAAGCTTTGCGGGATCGCGGAAGGAAGGTGGCGATCCTGAGTCGCGGGTATAAGAGCAAGTCGCCGCCCCTGTGGCGGAAGTGGTGGTATGCGTTGACGCACACGGCGGAGCCGCCGCCGAAGATTGTGAGCGATGGAAAGCAGGTGTTGCTCGATTCGGATGTGGCGGGCGACGAGCCTTACATGCTGGCGAGAAATCTGCCCGGCGTGATCGTGTTGGTGGACAAGAACCGCGTGAAGGCGGGGGCGTATGCGGTGAAGAAGTTCGGTTGCGACACGCTGGTCCTTGACGACGGGTTTCAGTATCTCCCGTTGAAAGGGCGGCTGAATTTGTTGCTGGTGGACAAGACGAATCCCTTTGGGAACGGGCATCTGTTGCCGCGCGGGATTTTGCGCGAGCCGATCAAGCACTTGAGGCGGGCGAGCTATGTGTTTTTGACGAAGTCGAACGGCGAGCGGGACGAGGAGCTCGAGGCGACGATCAAGCGGTTTAATCCGGAGGCGGACATCATCGAGTGCGCGCACAAGCCGCAGTATTTGCAGCGCTTCGGTGCGAAGGAAGACGAGGCGGGAGCGCGCGAGCCGCTGGCTTTTTTGAAAGGACGGCGCGTGTTGGCGTTCAGCGGCATCGCGACGCCGGAAAGTTTCGAGAAGTTCCTGCGCGATCTCGGTGCGGTGATCGTGGCGAGGGAGCGGTTTTTGGATCACTACCGGTATGCGGATGAGGATTTCCAGGCGCTGTTTAAGCAGGCGCAGGAGGAAGGCGCGGAGTGTCTGGTGACGACGGAGAAGGATGCGGTGCGGATTCCGGATGATTACCAGTGTCCGCTGCCGCTGTATTACCTGCGGTTGGAGATCGAGATCATTCGCGGGGCGGCGGACTTCGATGAAGCGGTGGGGCGGATTTGTTTCCCGGTGAGTGGGTGAAGGCGGGGCGGTTTGCGCGGTGGGGGCACCGCGCCTCCATGGCGACGGAGGGCGGGATTCACCTTGCGAGGGAGGTGGGCGATGCGGTTGATTGCGCGCGATGATCATCGATCCACGTTTCAACCAACTGGCGGAAGGGCTGACGGGTTTTTCGACGGCGTTGAAGAAGGGCGAGCGGGTGTTGATCGATGCGTTCGATGTGCCGGATGCGATCGTGATCGCGTTGATCCGGGCGGCGCGGGCGCGCGGGGCGCATCCATATGTGCAAATTCAACGGGCGCGGGTGACGCGGGAGCTGACGCTGGGCGCGGTGGAGGAGCAGTATGAGCCGCATGCGGCGGTGGAGCTTGCGCGTATGCAGAAAATGGATGCGTATATCGCGTTGCGCGGGTCGGAGAACATCTTCGAGGCGTCGGATGTGCCGGCGGAAAAGGTGCAGCTGGTTTCGCGGCTGATGAAGCCGGTGTTGGATTATCGGGTGGGCCGGACGAAATGGGTGGTGTTGCGCTGGCCGACCTCGGCGATGGCGCAGCAGGCGGGGATGAGCACGGAAGCGTTCGAGGATTTTTATTTCCGCGTGTGCACGCTCGATTACGGGCGAATGGTGCCGGGGATGAAGGCTCTCGCCGCGTTGATGGAGAAGACGGATCGCGTGGAGATCACGGGACCGGGGACGGAGTTGAAGTTTTCGATCAAGGGAATCGGCGCGGTGCCGTGCGGCGGGTTGAGGAATATTCCGGATGGGGAGGTGTTCTCGTGTCCGGTGCGCGACTCGGTGGAAGGCGTGATCCAATACAATGCGCCGACGGTTTATCTTGGGACGTCGTTCGACAACATCCGGCTGGTGTTCAAGCGCGGGAAGATCGTGGAGGCGACGTCGTCGAACACGAAGCGGTTGAACGAGATTTTGGACAGCGATGCGGGCGCGCGCTACATCGGCGAGTTCGCGCTGGGGTTCAATCCGCACATCCTGCAGCCGATGCGGGATATTTTGTTCGATGAGAAGATCGCGGGATCGTTTCACTTCACGCCGGGGCAGGCGTATGAGGACTGCGGGAATGGCAACAAATCGCAGGTGCACTGGGACATGGTATGCATCCAGCGGCCGGATTACGGCGGGGGAGAGATCCGGTTCGACGGGAAGTTGATCCGGAAGGACGGGCTGTTTGTGCCGAAGGCGCTGCACAAGTTGAATCCGGAGTATTTGCTGGGAAAGAAATGATTTTTACCTCCCGCGAAACACGCGAAAAGACGCTAAAACCAGGAGGCAGGGTCGCGTGGTTTCGCGTGTTTCGCGGGCTAAACTGATGAACGAATTTATTCAGGCGCTGCCGAAGACGGAGACGCATCTGCATCTCGAAGGGGCGCTGCCGTATGAGTTGTTGAGGGAGTGGAAGCCGGAGGAGTATCCGGCGGATCCGGCGTTTCGGCGGGCGGACTACCGGTATGCGACGTTTCCGGATTTCGAGGCGATTTTGCTTTCGCATGCGCTGCCGTGGTTCACGAACGCGGAGCGGTATCACGAGGCGGCGAAGGCGATTTTTGCGAAGCACGTCGCGCAGAACGTGCGTTATGTGGAGACGAGTTTTCATTTGCCGGTGACGAAGTTCATCGGCGTGCCGGGGCCGGAGATCATCGCGGCAATTCGCGCGGCGGTGCCGGCGGGGTTGGAAGTGCGTGTATTCACGGGCATGTTACGGACGGACATCGTCGGGGATCTGCGACCGACGATCGATCAGCTGCACACGTGGGAAGGACTGGCGGGCGTCGATCTGCACGGCTTTGAAGAGATGAAGACGGAGCCGGAGACGGCGGCGGTGTGGGAGAAGATCCGCGCGGCGGGGAAGGTGACGAAGTGTCATGCCGGCGAGTTCGGCGGGCCGGAGCGGGTGCGGGAGGCGATCGAGCTGTTGGGAGTGAAACGCGTGCAGCATGGCGTGAGGGCGATCGAGGATCCGGAGGTGTTGCGGCTGGCGGTGGAGCAGGATGTGACCTTCGATGTGTGTCCGATCAGCAATGTGCGGCTGAAGGTGGTGTCCTCGATGGATCAGCATCCGATTCGGGCGCTGATGCTGGCGGGTGTGCGATGCACGGTGAGCACGGACGATCCGTTGAACTTCGCGAATACGGTGAATGACGAATATGCGGCGCTGGCGAAGGATTTGGAGTTTACGCGGGCGGAGCTGGCGCAGGTGGCGAAGAACGGGTGGGAGGTGGCGGATGTTTCGGATGAAATGAAGAAACGGGCGGTCGCGGAGATCGACCGGTTGGCGGCGGGCAACGTATGACGAGTTACATTGTGCCGGAAGGCGTGAGGCGGGCGCGGGCGGACAAGGTCCTGGCGGAGGCGTTCACCGAGCACAGCCGCGTGGCGTTGCAGCGGGCGTTCGATGCCGGGCTGGTGAAGCGCGGAGAAGTGGCGATCGGTCGCGATGCGACGGTGAACGCGGGGGACGTATTGGAATTTTCGATGCCGGAGACGAAGCCGGCGGAGTTGAAGGCGGTGGACATTCCGCTGGAGGTGATTTTCGAGGACAAACACATGCTCGCGGTGAACAAGGCCGCGGGGATGGTGGTGCATCCGGGAGCGGCGACGGAGGAGGACACGCTGGTGCATGCGCTGCTGGCGCATTGCGAAGGCTCGCTGAGCGGGATCGGCGGCGTGGAGCGGCCGGGGATCGTGCACCGTTTGGACAAGGAAACGACGGGCGTGATTGTCGTGGCGAAGAACGACAAGGCGCATCGCGCGCTGGCGGATCAGTTTTCGAGTCGGACGCTCACCAAGGAGTATGTGGCGCTCGTGCAAGGCGTGCCCCAGTTGTTGAGCGGGACGATCGATCGGGCGATCTCGCGTCATCCGATTCACCGGCATCGCATGACGGTGGGCGAAGGCGGGAAGCCGGCGCGAACGGATTGGGAGCGAGGAGAGACGTTTGGGGATCTCGCGGCGGTGATGCGGTGCCGGATTTTCACGGGGCGAACGCATCAGATTCGCGTGCATCTAAAATCGCTTGGGCATCCGATTCTTGGGGATCCCTTGTATGGTTGGAAACCGGATACGCGGCTGGCGAAGCAGCCGGAGCGGGTGATGCTGCACGCGGAGCATCTGGTGTTGAATCATCCCGTGAGCGGGAAGGTGATGGATTTGCGCGCGCCGCTGCCGAAGGATTTTTTGGCGGTGATGAAGGAGTTGCGGAAGGCGGGGAGAAGGTAGATGGGGCGTTCGAACGTGGCGCGACGAGCGCGCCACCTACCCGAGGAGTTCGGCGGCGAGGCCGTAGCGGAGGTTGTAAAGGGAGTGGAGGTAGGTGTTGAAGCCGCCGACCTCGGCGAGGGCGGTGAGCGTGGCGAGCGCGGTGGGAAAGACGTCGGCGCGGGCGGCGGGGAGTCCGGGGACGTGTTGGCGATCGGCGAGGGAAAGCGTGGCGAGTTCGTCGCCGAGAAGTTGTAGGTCGGAGACGGATACGGACGGCGGTGTGGCTTCGAGCGGGAGGTTTTGGCGCGCGGCGAGGATGGCGCGGGCGGTGGTGAGGGTTCCGCCGGTGCCGACGACGGGAGCGTGGGGAACGGTGAAAACGAAGGAGGAGCGGACGGTGGCGGCGGTGAGCGTGCGAATCGCGGCGAGCAGGCCGAACGGGATGGGATCGGCGGGATGGCGGACGAGCGTTTCGGTGAGGCGGACGCAGCCGAGTTGGAGGCTGACGGCTTGCTCGATGCGGCGATCGCGGAAGGAGAGGCATTCGAGGCTGCCGCCGCCGAGATCGAAGACGTAGAAGTCGCGGAGCGAGATCAGCGCGGGGTCGGAGGTGAGACCGCGTCCGATGAGGTTGGCCTCTTCCGAGCCGGAGAGGATTCGGATTTCGTGGCCCGTGGCGGAGTGGACGAGTTGGCGGAAATCGGGGCCGTTGCGGGCGTCACGGACGGCGCTGGTGGCGACAAGGGTGAGGGCGGAAGGAGAGAACGGAGAAATGAAAGCGAGCAGTTCGCGGATGGCGGCGAGGCCGCGGGCCATGCCTTCGTCGGAGAGACGTGGTTCGCTGCGGCTGATGCCGGCGCTGATGCGGGCATCGAGACTTTGGGTGGCGAGGGCGCGGACGGAGCCGTCGGGCGCGCGGTCAGCGACGAGGGCTTTGATCGAGTTGCTGCCGATGTCGATGACGGCGACGGGGGAAGTTTGGACCACAGGGACACAGAGACACAGAGATGAATCTCTTCAACTCCTTCGTGTTTTGGTCTCTCTGGGATTCAGAGAGTGAAAGTCGCTGGGGCGATGAGGAGGACGAATTCGCCTTTGAGGCTGAGTTTGGCGAGGCGGGCGCGGACGTCGGCGGCGGGGCCGACGAGAAAGGTTTCGTGGAGTTTGGTGACTTCCTTCGCGACGCAGATCACGCGGGAGTCGCCGAGGGTGGAGACGATTTCGTCGACGGCTTTGTCGATGCGATGGCAGCTCTCGTAGAGGGCGAGCGTGTAGTCGAAATCGCGATACTTGTCGAAGAAGGCGATGCGCGCGGCGGATTTGGGCGGAAGGAAGCCGACGTAGAGAAAACCGTTGGTGGGCAGGCCGCTGGCGCTGAGGACGGCGATGAGCGCGCTGGGGCCGGGGACGGGGATGACGGGGAGATTGCGGCGGCGGCAGGCGCGGACGAGGCGGAAACCTGGATCGCTGATGGCGGGCGTGCCGGCGTCGGAGACGAGGGCGATGGATTTGCCGGCGGCGAGTTGATCGGCGAGACGATCGGCGGCTTCGGTTTCGTTGTGGTCGTGGTAGGCAACGAGGGTTTTGTGGAAGCCGAGACGCGTGAGCAGGGCGCCGGTGGTGCGCGTGTCTTCGCAGGCGATGAGATCGACGGCGGCAAGGATGGCGCGGGCGCGATCGGTGAGATCGGCGAGGTTGCCGATGGGCGTGGCGATGACGTAGAGGTGGCCGGGTTGGGGAGTGAGGGAAGTGTTGTCCATCCGGGGCCGAAGGGTTGAAGAGTGAGGAAGACGAAACTGAAGGACTGAGACGAAACGCTCACGCGTTCCGCTACGAGACTGGAGAGAGGGGAGACGAAACGCTTACGCGTTCCGCTACGGGATTGAAGGACGGAGGCGAAACGCTTACGCGTTTCGCTACGAAAGGGGAGGGCCAACAAAAACGGCCCCGAAAGGTCGGGGCCGCGAGGGGGCGTTGAGGCGTTTTAGCGGCCGAGGCCGCTGCCGCTCATGCCGGGGATCTGGCCTTCCCAGTCGGCGGGGCGGCTCCACGGGATCGAGCTGTCTTTCGGGGCGGACATGCAGCCGACGGAAAGCGAAACGATCGCGAGGAGGAGCAGGCCGAGCAGGGTTTTCTTGGAGATCATTTGGATACGATCGGTAATACGGGGGAATTGGGGTTCTGCAAGGCTGAGGGTGGAGCTTACAGTCCGTAGCGGGAGAGGTGCCAGGGGGTCTTGGCGCGTTTTTTGATGCCGGAGGATTTGTTGGCGGCGAGGTGTTCGAGGATTTTGAATACGAGCTCGATCGAGACGTCGGCGCCGAGTTTTTGGGCGATCTCTTCGGCGGTGGCGAAGGTGCCGGGCTCGGATTGGAGTTGGGCAACGACGCGTTTCTTCAGCGCGATGACGCTGCCGGCGGCTTTCTTGCCAGCTTCGACGCCGGGCTGGTGGTAGGCGTTGATGCCGATGAGCGAGGCGTAGAGGCCGGTGACGCGTTCGTAGAGCGCGATCAGCATGCCGAGCGTGCGCGGAGAGACGTCGGGCAACGTGAGCGTGATCGAGTGGCGGTCTTTTTCGCTGAGGGCATCGCGCGTGCCGAGGTAGAACCCTTGAAGGTAATCGCCGCTGGTGACGCCGGGTTCGACTTCGAGGGAGGACCTCGCGTCGCGGTCTTTGAGGACCTCGATGAACGTGGCGAAGAAGTTGTTCACGCCCTCGCGGAGTTGTTGGACGTAGGCGTGCTGGTCGGTGGAGCCCTTGTTGCCGTAAACGGCAATGCCCTGGTTGACGACGTTGCCTTGGAGATCGAACTCCTTGCCGAGCGACTCCATCACGAGCTGTTGGAGGTAGCGCGAGAAGAGGAGGAGGCGGTCCTTGTAAGGGAGGACCACCATGTCCTTGGCGCCGCGGCCGTCGGTGGCAAAAAACCACATGAGCGCCATGAGCGCGGCGGGGTTCTGCGCGGTGGTCGGAGTGCGCGTGACGGCGTCCATCGCGGCGGCGCCGTCGAGCATCGCCTGGATGTCGATGCCTTGGAGCGCGGCGGGGAGGAGGCCGACGGCGGAAAGTTCGGAGGTGCGGCCGCCGACCCAGTCCCACATGGCGAAGCGGGATAACCAGTTTTCGGATACGGCGGTCTGGTCGAGCTTCGAGCCGGCGCCGGTGATGGCGACGAATTGTTGGGTGTAGTCGAGATTGGCGGCGCGGAACGCGGCGATGGCCTCGAGCATGCCGTTGCGCGTTTCGGCGGTGCCGCCGGATTTCGAGATGACGACGACGAGGGTTTTCGCGAGCTGGTTGCGCAGCTGGTCGAGGACGTAGTCGATGCCGTCGGGGTCGGTGTTGTCGAAGAAGTGGACAGCGAGCTTATCCTTGCGCGGGCGGCCGAGCGCGTGGCTGACGAGTTGCGGGCCGAGGGCGGAGCCGCCGATGCCGATGACGAGGAGGTTTTTGAATTTGCCTTTGGGGCCGGAGATTTCGCCGGAGTGGATTTTGGCGGTGAAATCCTTGATCGCGTTGAGCGTGTTCGTGATTTCGGACGTCAGCTCAGGGTTGGGCGCAAGGTGTGGGGCGCGGAGCCAGTAGTGGCCGACCATGCGGTTTTCGTCGGGGTTGGCGATCGCGCCGCCCTCGAGCGCGGCCATCGCGGCGAAGGCTTCCTGCATGCGCGGCTCCATCGACGGGAGAAAATCGTCGGGGAACGGGATGCGGCTGATGTCGAGAGAAACGCCGAGGTCGGCGTGGTGGTAGAGGTGGGTTTTAAAACGGGTCCAGGTCATGGGGGGAAGGCAGTAGCGAGTAGCGGGTAGTGAGTAGCGAGTAGAGATGAGGCGGTCGCGTATCCAGATGCTCGCTACCCGCTACTCGCTACTCGCTACTTTGCTCAGAGATACTTGTCGGTGACGGCGCCTTCGGAGGCGGTGCTGACGAGCTTGGCGTATTTGGCGAGGACGCCGCGCGTTTCGCGGGGCGGAAGCGGTTTGTAGGCGGACATGCGCGCGGCGTATTCGGCGTCAGGGATCAGGAGGCTGATCGTGTTTTTGACGGCGTCGATTTCGATGATGTCGCCGGTCTTCACGATGCCGATGGGACCGCCGCGGGCGGCTTCGGGCGTGATGTGGCCGACGTCGAAACCGTGGCTGCCGCCGGAGAAGCGGCCGTCGGTGATGAGCGCGACATCCTTGATGAGACCGCGACCGGCGACGGCGCTGGTGGGCGAAAGCATTTCGCGCATGCCGGGGCCGCCGACGGGGCCCTCGTTGCGGATCACGACGACGTCACCTTTGACGATGTCGCCGCGGAGAATGCCTTTGAGCGCGTCTTCTTCGCCCTCGTAAACCTTGGCGGTGCCCTTGAAGTAGAGGCCTTCCTTGCCGGTGATTTTGCCGACGGCGCCCTCGGGGGCAAGGTTGCCGCGGAGGACGCGGAGGTGGGTTTCCTTTTTGATCGGGTTGTCCCACGGGCGGATGATGTCCTGTTCGTTTGGATACGCGCCGTAGGGCTGAACGTCCTTCAACGTTTCGGCGATGGTTTCGCCGGTAACGGTGAGGCAGTCGCCGTGGAGGAGGCCGCGGTCGAGGAGCATCTTCATCATCGGACGGATACCGCCGACGCGGATGAGATGGCTCATGTTATAGCGACCGAACGGTTTCAGGTCGGCGAGGAGCGGGACGCGTTCGCCGAGCGTTTTGAAGTCGTCGAGCGAGAGCGGGACGTGCGCGGCGTGCGCGATGGCGAGAAGGTGGAGGATGAGATTGGTGGAGCCGCCGAGGGCGGTGCAGACGAGGATGGCGTTTTCGAACGCCTTTCGCGTCATGATATCGCGAGGCTTGATGCCGCGCTTGAGGAGATTCACGACGGCGGCGCCGGCGCGTTCGCAGTCGCGGCGCTTTTCTTCGCCGATGGCGAGCTGGGCGCTGCTGTTGGGCAGGCTCATGCCGAGGACCTCGATGGCGGAGGCCATTGTATTCGCGGTATACATACCGCCGCAGGAACCGGGGCCGGGGATGGCGCTGGATTCGACCTCCTTGAGGCCGGCGGCGTCGAGTTCGCCCTTGGCGTGTTTGCCGACGGCTTCGAAGACGGAGACGATATCGAGCGGCTTTTTCTTGTCGCAATCGCCGGGCGTGAAGCCGGGGAGAATGGTGCCGCCGTAAACGAAAACGGCAGGGCGGTTGAGGCGGGCGATGGCGATCATCGCGCCCGGCATGTTTTTGTCGCAGCCGCCGATTGCGACGAGGCCGTCGAAACCTTCGGCGGCGACGGCGGTTTCGATGGAGTCGGCGATGACCTCGCGGGACACGAGGCTGTAGCGCATGCCCTGCGTGCCCATGCTGATTCCGTCGGTGACGGTGATGGTGTTAAAATAGATGGGTTTGCCGCCGGCGTCGGCGATGCCCTTTTGCGCGTGCGTGCTGAGATCGCCCAGGTGGACGTTGCACGGCGTCATGTCGCTGGCGGAGGAGGCGACGGCGATTTGGGGTTTTTTGAAATCGTCGTCGGTGAAGCCGACGGCGCGGAGCATCGAGCGGGCGGGCGCGCGGTCGTTGCCGTCGACGACCACGGAGGAATGGGGCCGGGGGATCTCGTTCGTGGGCTGAGTGCTCATGAGAAAGGGCGGACGATGACCAAGGTGCGATGGTGCGGGCAAGAGTGATTCCGGAGGCGGCCGGCACAGTGGCGGGGAAAAAAAGATCCAAGCTCCAAGATCCAAGCTCCAGAGAATGTTCAAGGGCCAAGATCCAATCGCGGGTGGGCGGCGGCTGGGAGTTGGGATTTGAAGGTTCTCTGGTGCTTGGGGCTTGGAGCTTGGATCTTCCGCCGCGCGCCGCGCGCGGCGGTCGGTTTTCGTGGTTGCGTGTGGCGCGCGGCGGGCTGTTCACTCGGCGCGCTTTTACTCGATGGCTTTCAATCTGAAAAAGGTGCTCAAGGCGTTGCTGTTCTCGTCCAGTCAGCCGCTTTCCGTGAAAGATATTCAGGCAGCGTTCACGCGCTTTCATGAGACGGCGACGGCGTTGCCGAGCGATGAGGAGGAGCAGGAGAAGAAGGCGCCGGTGGCGGAGGGTGCGGTGGCGGATGCGGGTGAAATGCGCGGTGAGGGCACCGCGCCTCCATCTCCGGCGGAGGGGGAGAAGGCGGAGGAAATCGTGGAACGGGCGGAGGATCCGGAGCTTTATGCGGAGGTGCCCTCGTTGATCACGGGGACGCAGATTCGCGAGGCGATGGATCAGATCGCGGCGGAGTTGCGGGCGGCGGATGACGGATTGTTGCTCATCGAAGGCAACAACGGATTTCGGTTGGTGACGCATCCGCGGTTTGCGCGGTGGGTGCGGATTTTGCGTTCGGAGCCGCCGCCGATGAAGTTGAGTCAATCGGCGATCGAGACGCTGGCGATCGTGGCGTATCGGCAGCCGGTGACGCGCGGCGAGATCGAGACGATTCGCGGCGTGTCGGCGGAGGCGGGCATCAACAAGTTGCTCGAGCGGGAACTGGTTTATGTGGTTGGGCGCGCGGATTTGCCGGGACGGCCGATTCAATATGGGACGACGGATAAATTTTTGGAGTTTGTCGGCGTGAAGTCGCTCGATGAATTGCCGGCGTCGGATGTGTTGTCGTCGCGTCAGATCGACGAGTGGTTGAAGACGGCGATGAATCCGCCGGCGTTGGGCGATGCGGAGATGGGGTTGCCGGATGAGCAGTTGCCGCTCGAGGCGGGCGCGGTGGCGCCGGCGGAGCAGGGGGTGGAGCCTGAAGCGGAGAAGGACGAAACGCTTACGCGTTCCGCTACGGCGGCGGACGAGAGCGGAAGGGACGAAACGCTTACGCGTTCCGCTACGGCGGCGAACGAGAGCGGAGGGGACGAAACGCTTACGCGTTCCGCTACGGATGGAGAAGAAGACAAACCGGC
>JAFAAS010000131.1 GCA_023426435.1 Verrucomicrobiota bacterium
TTCCCGGATGTTCAAAACGGGGTTGCAACCGGGCGCGCGGGGGGGGGGGGGGCGGGCGGGGCATGGACAACCGAAGAAAAAGACGCCACGGTGCGCGGATGATCCCCGATTGGAAGACGGCGAAAACTTACACGGATATTCTGTATCAGAAGGCGGGCGGTATCGCGAAGGTGACGATCAACCGGCCGGAGAAGCGCAATGCGTTTCGGCCGCTGACTGTATCCGAAATGTATGACGCGTTCAGCGATGCGCGGGAGGATCCGAAGATCGGCGTGGTGCTGCTAACGGGCGCGGGGCCGCACACGGATGGCAAGTATGCGTTTTGCGCCGGTGGAGATCAGAGCGTGCGCGGACATGCGGGCTACATCGGCGAAGACGGCGTGCCGCGGTTGAACGTGTTGGACTTGCAGAAACTGATTCGCTCGATGCCGAAAGTGGTGATCGCGCTCGTGGCGGGTTATGCGATTGGCGGCGGGCATGTGTTGCACGTCGTGTGCGACCTGAGCCTCGCGGCGGACAATGCGATCTTCGGGCAAGTCGGGCCGAAGATGGGAAGCTTCGATGGCGGATTTGGGTCGAGCTATCTGGCGCGCGTGGTCGGGCAGAAGAAGGCGCGCGAGATCTGGTTTTTGTGCCGCCAGTATGGAGCGCAGGAAGCGCTGGACATGGGGCTGGTGAACAAAGTCGTGCCGGTGGCGGAACTCGAAGCGGAAGGCGTGAAATGGGCGGAGGAGATTTTGCAGAAGAGTCCGCTCGCGATCCGATTGTTGAAGAGCGGATTCAACGCGGAGCTCGACGGGCAGGCGGGGATTCAGGAACTCGCGGGGAATGCGACCTTGCTCTATTACATGAGCGAGGAAGCGAAGGAGTTTCACTCGGCGCAGCGGGAGAAGCGGAAGCCGGAGGCGCGGAAGTTTCCTTGGTTGCCCTGAGGTAAGGGCAGGTGGATCGACGGGGTCGGATTGGGGTTGCGAACGCGCTGATTTAGCCCGGCGGGGACGCCGGGCTCCACCTTAGCCGGAGTCGTGCAGTTGATCGGGTCGGATCGAGGGATCTCGGCGGCCATACGGTGCCCTCCTCACCTCGACGGGCTTCATTCAGCCCGCCTTCGGTTCGTCGTTCACCGTCTGGTTCGCCGATCTCTCCTAGCTCCTCCGCCTCCAACTGCACGAGTCCGGCTTAGCCGGGCAATTGGGCGCGGCGGGCTTTCAGCTCTTCGTTCATTTCGGCGACGCGTTTGTCGGTGAGCGGGTAGAAGTAGAAGACGACGAGCGAGAGGACGCCGAGGGCGGCGGGGAAGATGCTCATCAGGCTGACGATGCTGTGCTTCACTTCCTCGGTCGGCACGACATTGGCCTGGAAGCCGGAGAAATCCATGAGCTGCAGCGCGAAGAAAGCGGCGAGCGCCCAGCCGATTTTCTGGCTCATGGTGGACGCGGAGAAGACGAGCGCGGTGGTTCGCCGGCCGGTCTTCCATTCGCCGTAGTCGGCGGTGTCGGCATACATCGCCCAGAGCAGAACGGGGAGCGGGCCGCCGGTGATGTTACCAAGCACCTCCAGGGCGAAAATCGCGCCGAGCTGGCCGGGCGGGAGGAAGTAGTAGGAGACGGTGCAGAGGATCGCGAGGGTGAAGAGGGTGAAGAAGAGCGGACGTTTCGCGAAGCGGCTGGCGAGGAAACTGGTCATCAGCACGCCGGCGACCGAGGAGGCCTGGCCGACGGTGTTGAAGGCGGAGAGAAGGCCGGTGAGCGTGAAGTTGAAACCGAGGAACGGCAGCGGGGTATCGGGCGAGCCGTTGTAGATGTAGTATTTGAAATAGTGCGCGGAAACGGAGCTGCGCAGACCGACGAAAAGAATCCAGGTGAGCGTGGTGACGGTGAGGAGAAGCCAGGCGTTATTGGAAAGCAGGAAGCGAAGATCGCGAAACGCGGAGGTGTTTTCCGTGGCGATGGGTTTGATGCGTTCGCGCGTGCCGAAGCCGGTGATCAGGAAAAGGCCGACGGCGATGAGACCGTAAATGACGAAGGCGAGTTGCCAGCCGCGCTGGGGATTGTCGCCGCCGAGGATGTCGACGAGCGGAAGCAACGTGGCGGACACGGCGACGCCGGCGGAGAAGGCGAAGATGAATTTGACGGAGGAAAGCTGCGTGCGCTCGGCGGCGGTGGTGGTCATCACGCCGAGCATCGCGGTGTAGGGGATGTTGACCAAGGTGTAGAGCATCATGAGGCCGTTGTAAGCGACGTAGGCCCAGATGAGTTTACCGGTCATGCCGAGGTCGGGCGTGGTGAACGTGAGCACGCCGAAGATCGCGAAGGGGACGCAGCCGTAGATGATGTAAGGACGGAATTTGCCCCAGCGTGTTTCGGTGCGGTCGGCGAGCATGCCGATGATGGGGTCGTTGATGCCGTCCCAGATGCGGCTGACGAGAAGCATGGTGCCGAGGGCGGCGGCGGAGATCCCGAAGATGTCGGTGTAGAAGAACGGCAGATACGCCATGAACGTCCGCCAGTAGAGGCAGGAGGCGAAGTCGCCGCAGCCGTAGGCCAGTTTCTCGCGAAGCGGGAGTTTTTCCTGAGTCATTGGGAATCCGAGGGGTGAAGCGGGGCGCGTCGGGGGGCGCGCAAGAATGCGACGGAGATAAGGAGGTGAAATTCAAGATGCCCAGCCTGAAACGCCGGGATCGGTTGTGAGAAGGGGCGCGGGTTGTGGAGATATTTTTCCGCGGATGATGTCGAGTGGCGGGAAGCGTGGCGCGCCGAGCGGTGCCACCCACCAGAACAAAAAAACCGCCGGGTTTTGGGCCCGGCGGCGAGGGAAAGCACGCATGGCGTGCGGAAGATTTATTTCTTCAGGCTGGCGCGGAGATCGTCGAGCTGGCCGGCGGAGCCGAGGAGCTGGTTGCGCGAGGCGATGAACTTCGCGTATTCCTCGATGAAGATCTTGCCCGGCGGGCGGAAGTCGAACTCGGACGGCTTGTCGCGGAAGAACTCGCGATGAACGCGGGTCCAGACGAGGCGGCCGTCGGTGTCGATGTTGATCTTGGTGACGCCGAGCTTGGCGGCGGGGAGGTATTCCTTCACGTCGACGCCGGAGGAATCGGCGATCTTGCCGCCGGCGGCGTTGATGCGGGCAACTTCGTCCTGCGGGACCGAGGAGGAGCCGTGCATGACGAGCGGGAAGCCGGGGAGGCGGCTCTTGATCTTTTCGAGCACATCGAAGTGCAGCGATTGCTTGCCCTTGAATTTGAAGGCGCCGTGCGAGGTGCCGATGGCGCAGGCGAGGGAGTCGCAGCCGGTGAGTTTGACGAACTGTTCGGCTTCGGCCGGATCGGTGAGGGTGGCGTGACCGTCCTCGACCTTGATGTCTTCCTCGACGCCGCCGAGCATGCCGAGCTCGGCCTCGACGGAGATGCCCTTGGCGTGGGCGCGGTCGACGACGCGCTTGGTGATCTCGACGTTCTTCTCGAACGGATCGTGGGAGGCGTCGATCATCACGGAGCTGAAGAAACCGGAGTCGATGCAGTCGTAGCAGGTTTCCTCGTCACCGTGATCGAGATGCACCGCAAAGATGGCTTCGGGGAAAATGTCGCCGGCGGCGCGGATGATCGCCTCGAGCATGCGCTTGTCGGTGTATTTGCGCGCACCCTTGGAAATCTGGATGATGAAAGGCGCCTTGGAATCGATGGCGCCCTTGAACAGGCCCATGGCCTGTTCGGCATTGTTGATGTTGTAAGCACCGACGGCGTATTTGCCATAAGCGTGCTTAAAGAGTTGCGCGGTAGTAACGATCATAAAGGTGCGTTTGACGGCAGAGGAAAACGAAGGCACCGGCGCCGGGGAGCGACAAGTGTATTCTCTGCGCGTCTCGTGTCATGGTTGACGCAAAATACGCACACCAGCGAAGGCGGTGCAAATGGGGTGCGCGGGAGGAGGCGGGCCGAACTTATTCGGGCGAACGCGCGTTGGCGCGACGGGAATCGAACTGGCGGCGCATCGTTTCGGCGATCTCGGCTTGGGCGCGTTGTTCCTGCTGAAGTTGGCGCAAGGCGTCGAGTTGCGGTGCGGCGAGGACGCCGCGGGCTTGTTCGATCGCGGCGTCGGTGACGAGGCCGACCGGGCCGATGCGGGGACCGGTGGTGCCGCCGTTGCGATCGAGAATGGAAAGGACGGCGGCGGATTGTTCGGGCGAGAGCGGGGTCGAGGTGTAGCTGAGGCGCTGCTCGAGGTGGTTCACGGTGGCGCGGACCGGCTGGGTGCGTTCGTAGTGCTGGTATTGTGAATACGAGGCGTCGCCGATCAGGCCGCGGATGGCGGCATCGATTTCGGCTTCGCCATCGCGAACGAGCGCGGTGATGGCGTCGCGGTCGGTGCGCGGATTGAGGCCTTGGGAGCGCGCGGCGCCCATGACGTCGTTGCGGACTGTCATGCGTTCGACGAGCAATTCCTTGAACCGCTCGAGCTGGTCGGGGCGGAGATTGAGCGACTTGAAGAGGGCGGCGTAGCGGGAGTCGAGGCCGGCCTTGCGCTGGATCATCATCAAGCGCTGGACCTCCGGCGTTTCCATGAAGGCGTCGCGGCGAGCGAATCGCGGGTTGTTGGCGCCGGGGTTCGGGGGAAGGTGGGACGCGTCGACTGCGTCGGATGGAGCGGGAAGGGCGTCGGTTTCGGGTGCGGTCGGTTCCGGAAGAAGGGCGGGCGATTCCAAGTCGATGGCGGACGCGGCGCGGGTGGCAGCGACCTGTTCACGAATGGGAGCGGCGGCGCGGAGCGAAACGAGCTCGAGATGCTGACGCCATGCGAAGATGCCGGTCGCGATCGTGGAGAACGCGAAAAGTGCGAGAAGGAGATTTTTGGGCGAGCGCACGTCCGAAGGACGTTACCCGGGCGGGCGGGTTACTCAAGCAGGGCGGGCGCGGTGGCAATCGCCCGCAAGCGGGCTCCTACATGGAGGCGGGAATGCTCAACGATTATCCGTGGCGCGGCGAGCGCGCCACCTACCGTGGGGGGAATTCGAATTCGGCTTTTTGGCGGTTCTTCGAAAGGACGAGGTAGGCGCTGAACGGCGTCATGCGCTTCGACATGAAGCCCTCGATGAGATTGGTGCGGCCGTTTTCGAGGAGGTTTTGGACTTCGCCGGCGGGAATCTCTTTGGCGCAAAGGTGCTTCTTCATCGTGAAGACGATGCGGTTTTCCTGGTCGGGCTTGCGGACGTAGTAAGCGTCGGCGGTTTCGAGGATTTCGCCGCCGAAGTTTTTGCTTTGGCCGATGACCTTCGCCTTGGAGAGATCGGGCGGAGCTTTGGCTTTGCGGACGATGGGCTTGCCGTCCTTGTCGAGCTTCGGGGCGCGCGGCGGGAATTTCCATTCGGCTTTCTCGCCATTGCGTTCGAAGAAGGCGTCGAACGGGCGGCCTTTTTTCGAGATGAAGCCTTTGATGACGTCGGTCTTTCCCTCGGTGACGAGTTTGATGACCTGTTCGCGTTCGATCGGACGCTGGCAGAGCAGACGGCCGAGACGGAGGGCGGGCTTCCAGCCTTCGCCGTCGGCTTTTTCGCGGAGGACGTAGCTGTTGCCGGCTTCGACGAGTTGGGCGCCGGTGTTGGGATCGGTCCAGAAAGGCTCGAGTTCGCCGAGGTCCTGTTTGTCGCCGAAGTCGTATTCAGTTTTCCACTTCTGCTTTTCCTCGTCCTTTTTGAGGAGAAGGACGGCGGAGAAACGCGCGCGGGTTTTGGCGGAGATGAAGCCGTCGAGCGGGCCGACCTTGCCGGTGGTGACGAGCTGGCGGATTTCGTCCTCTTCCATTTTGCGGCCGCCGATGACCTTGTAGATCATGAACTCGCCGTCCTGGGATTTGTAGCCGCGGAGGGTTTCGCGGAGCGGCTTGCCGTCGGTGGGCGAAGGGATGTCGGTTTCGCGCGCGGCGGAGTCGTCTTCTTCGAAACTCTTCACGCGTTCGACGATGCCCTTCGTCTGTTCGATGACCTCCTGCATGAAGGCGTCGCGGGAGAATTTGCCATGCTCCATCTGGCGGAGCTTGAACTCCCACTCGCCGGTCATGGCGGGGCTGGTGAGGGCGTCGGTGTGAACGGCGCTGAGGAATTGCAGGAGCTGTTCGGCCTTGGCGGTGGGGACGAGTTCGCGTTGGGCGCGGTCGAGATATTTTTGGTTGATGAGACCGTCGATGGTGTCGGCGCGCGTGGCGGGCGTGCCGAGGCCGCGTTCCTTCATGGCTTCGGCGAGCTCCTCGTCGTCGACGAGCTTGCCGGCGCCCTCCATGGCGGAGAGCAGCGTGGCTTCGGTGTAGCGTGGCGGCGGCTTGGTATGCTCGGCGTGGAGGACGGGATCGAGCGTTTTGGCCTGCGCGGGATTGCCGTCTTCGGCGGTGAGCGCGGGGAGGGCCTTGGAGTTGGGCGAATCGTCTTCGACGGTGGTCTTGCCGTAAACGGCGAGCCAGCCGGGGTTGGTGAGGACCTTGCCCTCGGTTTTGAAATCGTGGCCGGGCGCGACGGTGCTGATGCGCGTGGTGACGTCGAATTCGGCGGCGGGGTAGAACGCGGCGACGAAGCGGCGTGCGATCATGTCGAAGACCTTCGCTTCCATTTCGTCGAGGTTCTTGGCCTCGTGCGCGGTCGGGATGATGGCGAAGTGGTCGGAGATTTGGGCGTTGTTGAAAATGCGCTTGTTGGGGCGCACCCAGCCTTCGGCGAGGACCTTTTGCGCGTGCGGCTGGAGGTCGTGGTGAAGGGCGGCGAGGGTTTCGCGGACGGTGGGGATGTAATCTTCCGGGAGCGCGCGCGAATCGGTGCGCGGGTAGGTGATCATCTTGTGCCGCTCGTAGAGCGCTTGCGCGATCTGGAGCGTGCGGCGGGCGGAGAGGCCGAAGCGGTTGTTGGCCTCGCGTTGAAGCGTGGTGAGATCGTAGAGGCGAGGCGAAGCCTGGGTGCTGGCTTTCTTTTCGTCGGTGACGGAAGCGAGCGGCTGGCCCTGGCAGGCGGCGAGGACGGCTTCGGCGAGGGCTTTGTCCCAGATGCGATCGATGCGATCGTGCTCGTCGTTTTCGGCGCGCTTGAAGTTGGCGCGCTGATACACGCCCTCGTAGCGGCCCTTGGCGATTTCGAAAGTGGCGGTGACGCGCCAGTAGTCGCGCGGTTTGAAGTTACGGATTTCGAGCTCGCGGGCGTAAACGATGGCGAGTGTCGGAGTTTGGACGCGGCCGACGGACGCGACGTTGCCGGCGCGGGAGCCGAACATGCGCTTGGTGAGGGCGCGGGTGCCGTTGATGCCGATGAGCCAGTCGCTCTCGCTGCGGCAGCGGGCGGCGTCGGCGAGGCCGGTCATTTGCTCGCCGTCGCGGAGCGTGCGGAAGGCTTCCTTGATGCCCTCGGTGGTCATGGTCTGCATCCACGCGCGCTTCACGGGCAGTTTGCACTTCGTGAGCTGGTAGATGTAGGTGAAAATCAATTCGCCCTCGCGACCGGCATCGCAGGCGTTGATGACCTGGTCGATGTCTTTTCGGGCGAGGAGTTTTTTGAGGGCGTTGAAGCGTTCCTTGGAATCCTCGATGGGTTTGAGGCCGAATTTGTCGGGGATGATCGGGAGCGTTTCGAGGCGCCAGAAGCCGTATTTCTTCTTGTCGATGTCCTCGGGCATCTCGAGTTCGACCAAGTGGCCGAGCGCATACGAAATGACGAACTCGTCGTTTTCGTAGTGATCGCCTTTCTTGGGAATTTTGCCGAGGGCGCGCGCGAGGTCTGCAGCGACAGAGGGCTTCTCGGCGATGACAAGGGACTTCATGAAGGGGCGAGCCGTTAGGCGGCGTGGCGGAGGAGTGCAAGAAATTGTTTCTCGGCGGCGGCGCGAGGCTGGTGGAGGAACGGTGGGAACAAGAGCGGCGTTGGCTGAGGATTTTGGAGTTTGTCTTTGCGGAGGCGGCGGATGCTGTGCGTGCGCTGTGTCGACCGTTTCACTTTCATTTCGCGAACTTGGAGGAGCGGGGAAACCGCCGCTGATTATTCTCCACGGGTTGCTGGGATCGTCGCGCAACTGGCAGACGGCGGGGAAGGATTTGGCGGAATGGTTTCAGGTGTTCGCGCTGGATTTGCGGAATCACGGGACGTCGCCGCACGCGGACGAGATGAGTTACGAGGCGATGGTGGCTGACGTGCTGGCGTGGATACAGGAGCGCGGTTTTGCGCGGGTGACGCTGCTCGGGCACAGCATGGGAGGGAAAGTGGCGATGCGGCTGGCGTGCCGGCATCCGGAGCGCGTCGAGCGGCTGATCGTGGTGGATATCGCGCCGAAGGATTATCGCTGGGCGGCGCATCGCGCGGAGTTTGCGGCGATGAACGAGCTGGATCTCGCGCATTTGCAGTCGCGGGCGGAGGCGGAGATGCGGTTCGAGGCGCGCGTGGACGACTGGGCGATGCGGAAATTTCTGACGACGAATCTGGAGCGAAAGGCGGAGGGTGACGGGTGGCGGTGGGTGGTGAATCTGCCGGTGTTGACGGGGGCGTTGGAGGAGCTGGAGCGGAATTCGGTGGGCGAAGGAGATCGGTTCGACGGGCCGGTATTGATCGTGACGGGCGAGCGGTCGAATTATGTGCAGCGGGAGGATTGGGAGCGGACGAAGGTGTTTTTCCCGCGCGCGGAATTTCGCGTGGTGAAAGGCGCGGGGCACAATCCGCACATGGAGACGCGAGCGGAGTTTGTGCGCATCGTCGCGGAAGCGGCGGAAGTGCTTTAGGCGGGGGCGGTGCTCAGCGTGACGTGGGAGCGGCTGCGCTCGGCGTATTTGAGCCAGCGGCGGGATTTCCAGCGGCGATACATCAGGATGCCGCGCAGCCATTCGTCGGTGGCCATGGCGATCCAGATGCCGAGGAGGCCGAGGCCGAGTTTCAGGCTGAGAAGCCAGGCGAGCGGGACCCAGACGCACCACATCGAGAGCATGGCCATCTTGATGGGAAAACCGACATCGCCGGTCGCGCGAAGCGAGTTGATGACGACGATGTTGAAGACGCGTCCGGGCTCGAGGAGAATGGCGAAGCGGAGCAGCAAGGCTCCGCCCGCGACGATGGCGGCGTCCTTGGAGAAGATGCCGAGGGCGAACGGGCCGATGGAGGCGACCAGCACGATGCCGACGGACGACACGATGAAACCGGTGCGGACGCTGCGGAGGAGTTGACGGTAGGCTTCGTCGAATTTTCCGGCGCCGACGAGGTGGCCGATCATGATTTCGGTGCCGAGGCCGAGCGCGAAGCTGAAGACCATGACGATCCACTGGATTTGCAACGTGTAGGATTGGATCGCGAGCGCGGTGCCGCCGAGGCGCGCGGTGAACGTCGTGACGGTCATGAGCGCGAGCCAGTAGCAGACGTTTTCGCCGGCGGCGGGGAGGCCGATGTGGAGGATGCGGCCGACCTTTTTCCAGTCGATGGAAACGAAATCGCGAGCGCGCAGGCGCAGGTGCGTGCGACGGTCGAGAAGTATCCAGAAAGCGATACATGCGCAGCAGCGGCTGAAGACGCTGGCGAGGGCGACGCCGACGACGCCCATGGCGGGGGCGCCGAACCAGCCGAAGAGGAGAATGGTGGCGACGACGAGGTTGACGATGTTTTGGCCGGCGGTGACGAACATCGCATCGCGCGTGTGGCCGTGCGCACGGAGGGTGGCGGCGATGGACATGTTCATGGATTCCATGAACAACGTGCCGCCCATGAGCGTGAGGAATGGCACGGCGTGAACCATGAGATGCTCGGGCAGGTGCATGAGCCGCAGCATCGGAGTGGCGAAGAGAAAGACGCCGACGCTCACGATGGCGCCGAGCCAGGTGTTGACCGCGATGGCGTTGGTGGTGATCCGATCGGCGCCGGCGCGGTCGCGTCCGCCGAGATGGTGCGTGATGACGACGCTCGCACCGATTCCGATGAAGTTGAACGCCATCAGGAACAGGATGACGATCTGGTGCGCGATACCGAGGGCGGCGACGGCGTCGTCGGAGACGTGGCTGACCAGGAACGTGTCGACGGTGCCGATGAGCATGCGCAGCGCCTGCTCGACGAAAATCGGCCAGGAGATCGCGAGCAGCGAGAGCGGCTTGGTGGAAGTGCTAGGCGTGGGAGCGGCGGCGGACACGGGAAAAAAGTCGGCGAGCGTGCTGGAAACGGGTTGAGGGTGTCAAATAGACGGCGGGCGAGTCGCGAAGACAGAGGATGAAGGAAGTTGAACGGAGCTGTGCGGGAGCGAGGAGGGGAGGGCGGATGCGTGGGATCCGTCACAGTGGGTGATGCGCGCTATGGACTTGCAGTTGTCGGCCCTTTGCAGGGGTATGCATCAGCCGCATCCTTCCAGCTTCATGAAATTCGATTCCGAGTTGCGCTCTTCGGTTCAGGCGGGCTCAGGCCGCGTCCGAGGTTTTCTATCGCGTTTCGGCCTTCTCTTGGTCGTCGGCGTTCTCGCGGGATGTCAGACGGATAAGATGTATCAAGGGCAGCGGGTGAAAGCTTCGAGATGGGTCAACGGTCGCGTGGTTTATATTCTTGAAGACGGGCGGGCGGTCTATGCGCCGTTGCGCACGAAGACGGACGCAGAAACGCGTCGCCAGCTCAGCGAAGGGGCGGAGGAGAGTCGCTCGGCGGCGCAGGGAGTCGTGTTCGCGCCGCTAGACGTGCCGCCGCCTGCGGGCGAGGCATCGAAGAAGAAGTAGCGGCGGGCGAGGTGGAGGCGGCTTGCAGCGGGCGACAGAGGTCGAACGGAAGCGAAGAGGGGCGAAGAGGGCGGCGGATGGCTGCGGAGGGTTGTAATATAATGTATTACAAGTAGGCTGGTTGGGTGGGCGAAAGCCGAGGGTGCGTGATAGATGGATTGTAATATAATGTATTACAATGGATCGCGGGGAGAGGCTGGCGCTGCGAGGGGGACGGAGTGGGCTGGTGGAGAGCGCGTGACGCCTGGTGGAGAGCGCGTGGCGGGGGCGGCTATGCGGGGGGCGCGGCGGCGGGGATGATCGAGCGCGCTGGCTTAGGGGGACTCGGCGAGGACGATGCGGGTGGCGAGGCGGTCGAGTTCGGCGAGGAGGGTTTCGCGTGCGGCGTCTTCGGCACTGATCAGGTTTCGCAAACCGCCGAGCAGGCCTTCGACGAAGGTGTCGGCGTCGGGATTGTCGAGCGTCGCTTCGAAGAGGATAACGGCGGTGGACGTGCGGTTTTGGGCGTTGCGATGAAACACCCACATGTCGCCCTCGCGCTTCGTGTAATCGCGCGGGTGCGTGCCGATGAGGACGTGGCGGTGGAGTTTGAGTTCGATGGCGCGCAGGACTTGATCGCCGACGTTGGCGGGGAGGTCGGTCGTGAGATGGTGGAACTTGCCGTCGAGTTGGACGGCGTAGGTGAGCGTGTAGTCGGCGGACGCTTCCTTTTTCAGCGCGAGAGCGGAGATGGGTTTGCCGGCGTCGACGCGGAGAATCACGGCGTCGTGGGTGCGGGAGAATTCCTCGTCGAAGAGGTTTTCGACCTTTTGGTAAACGGAAGGCCAGGCGCGTTCGACGTAGGCGGTGCGTTCGGCTGAACGTTCGGCGGCGATCAGCGTGGAGAGGGCGAACGCGGCGAAGAAGGCGGCGATGGCGGAGAGTCGACGCATGGTGTCAGCGTTTGGACCAGATGCGGAGCGAAGAAAGGAGGAAATGTTCGAGGGCGGTGGCTTCGTTGAGGTTCAAGCGAAGCAGTCCGACATCGTGTTCCAATTGCTCGATGGCGCAAACGAGGGCGCGGCGCGTGGGTTCGGCGGCGGGGCCGGTGAGACGCGGAAGGGCGAAGGTGCGGGTGGCTTGTTCGATTTCGCCGAAGAGACGGGCGCGGAGGCCGTTGGCGATGCCGGTTTCGATGGCGACCTGTTCGTCGTCGTCGAGGTCGGCGGGAAGTTTTTGTTTTTGCTGTTTCCAGATTTCGTCGGTGGCGAAATCGAGGACGGCGCTGAAACGGGCGACGAGGCCGTAAACGGTGAAGATGTGATCGGCGACGGCGGATTTGTCGGGGATGCTGTCGGCGTCGGCGAGTCGCGAGAGCCAGGCGCGGTAGTCGTCGATCCAGGCGGTCCAGCCGTCGGCGTGGAGCGGAGCGGCGGCGTTGGGAAAGCGGAAATGAAGGACGCGGCTGCGGATGGTGGGAAGCAGCGCGTAAGGGCGCGTCGTGAGGAGGAGCAGGGTGGTGTTGGCGGGCGGTTCCTCGAGGGTTTTGAGGAAGATGTTCGCCGCGGTGAGGTTCATGCGGTCGGCCTCGTGGATGATGGCGACCTTGCGCGGGGAGACGGTGGCGGTGACCTGGACCTTGGCGATGAGATCGCGCGTCGATTCGGCGGAGATTTGGCGGGATTTGCCGGCGGGGCGGAGCGCGTGGCAATCGGGGTGTTGATCCGGGGGAAAGTGCGCGGTGGAGGCGGGGATGTTGAGCAGGCGATCGGCGATGGCGTGAGCGACGAGGGAGAGCGTTTCGAGATCGTCGCCGTGGAGGAGCAGGCTGTGCGAAAGGCATTGCCGCTCGATGGCGCGTTCGATGACGGACACGGTGGGTGTGCCGGCGAGGGAGTCGGGCCAGGGAGCGGTGGGCATCGTAAAGGACAGGTGGTCGGATCAGATGCTCGCGGCGGGCACCCCGACGAGCGTGGCCGTGGATTCTTCGCTTCGCTCAGAATGACAGTGGTATTCCGAGCAAAGGCCGCGGCGGAAAAGGCGGGTTGGAAACCCGCCTTACTTTATTTGAGGAGGCGGTCCTTGATGGCGGACCAGATTTTTTTCTCGATGGCGTCCTGCGTTTGCGTGCCGTCGATGACGACGAAGCGATCGGGCATGCCCTTGGCGAGAACGAGGTAGCCCTCGCGAATTTTTTCGTAGAAGCCGATGTTCTCGCGTTCCATGCGGTTTGGCAGATCCGAAGCGCGCTGGCGGATCCGGGCGAGGCTGACGTCGGTGGGGACGTCCATGACGATCGTGAGATCGGGCATGACGTTGCCGACGGCGAAACGGTTGATCATGGCGACAGGATCGGCGGCGAGATTGCGGCCGACGCCCTGATAGACGGTCGAAGAATCCAGGAAGCGATCGCTGAGGACGATCGTGCCATTGATGAGCGCGGGCGCGATGACCTCGCGAACGAGCTGGGCGCGAGCGGCGGCGAAAAGGAGGAGCTCGGTTTCGGCGAACATCTCGTCGCCCTTGGAATTGTGGACGATGATGTTGCGGACCTGTTCGCCGATTTCGGTGCCGCCCGGTTCGCGTGTCGAGATGACCTCACGCCCCTCTTTTTGGAAGCGAGCGGCGAGCAGCGCGATTTGCGTGGATTTGCCGCTGCCTTCGGAACCTTCGAATGAGATGAGTTTGCCGGCAGGTTTGTTTTTCAAAGGGGCCATGAATGGAGAGTGTGGCGAAGTTATTACCAGTTCGCGAGGAATGTTTCGAGATCGTCGAGTGTCGGGCTCTTCGCGGTGCGCACGTAGTGACCGCTGGTGCTGACGCCGAGGGCGAGGCAGGACTCGGGCGAGAGGCCCATGAGCTGGCCGTTGACGAAGCCGGAATTGAAGTGGTCGCCGGCGCCGGTGGTGATGAGCGGCTTGGCGGCGTAGGGACCGGGGATCCACCACGTGCCCTCGCGTGTGGCGCAGGCGGCGGATTCCTTCGGGTGGATCACGACGGTGGTGAGATCGAGTTTCTTGCGGATGTTTTCCGCCATGCGGCGCAGGCCGTCTTCGGTTTCGGATTCGGTGCCGAGGCCGAGCGCGGGGTGGACCTGTTGCGCTTCCTTGAGATTGAGGCCGAGCGTGACCTGGCCGAACTGCTCGAACTTGGCGATGGTTTCGAGGGCGTAAACGAGATCGGCGGAGGAGCGTTTTTCGGGATCGGCGAGATCGAAGAAATAGATGCGGCCGGGTTTGGCGGGGATTTGCGGGAGCAGGCGGCCGACGAGGTCGTCGAAGATGGCCGACATGTTCGGGATCATCGTCCAGTTGACGAGAGCGATGAGGTCGGACTCGGAGAGCGCTTCGCGCCAGGCGGCGCCGCCCATGACCTCTTCGATTTTCTGCGGGGTGATTTCGTCGAGGCTCTTCATCATGCCCAGCATGATCTTGCCGTCGTCGAATTCGGCGGCGGTCGTGGAAGCGGCGGCGCAGAGGGAGATGGCGTTGGCGCGATGGGCGAGGTCGGCGAAGACGGGATGGACGGTCGGTGTGCCGAGGGCGCCGATGTAGGTGACCTGTGCGCCCTGGGCGAGGACGGCGTTGGCCATGATGGGGCCGTTGCCGCCGAGTTTGTCCATGCGCGGGAAGAACTCGATGTTGGTGCTCTTGCCGGCGGCGCCGAGGATGCGTTGGCCGAATTCCGTGATGGTGGAGATCGGCGTGAAATTTTCGCCCTGGCCGGCGCGAAGGGCGACGGGCGTGACGATGGTGTCGACAAAGCCGTCGAGGCCGAGGATGGCACGTTTCGAGGAGAGCGTGCCGCGGCGGGAGCGCAGTTCTTGCAAGGTGCGGGATTTGAATTCCATGGAGGGTAAGGATGGGCAGCGAAAATGCCGGGCGAACGAGCGGCAAATACAAAGTGGGAAGCAGGTTCGCAGATACGGGCGAACGGAGCGGAAAAAACGGGCCTTTTCCGTTGAAGGTGCCGGTCAAACCCGCCAACTGTCACACATTCTTCCATGTGGGATTTCCTGTTCTCTTCACCCGTCCTCGCCGCCAACATCCTCGATATTTTCGGGCGCTCGGGCACGGTCGACAAAGTCATCGTGCTGGGGCTGGCGATTTTCAGCCTGGTGGCGTGGACCGTGATGCTCGGGAAGCATTTCGAGCTGAAGCGGCTGCGATTGTTGAACTACAGCTTTGAGGCGCATTTGCGCGATCAGCGGACGCTGTTGGATTTGCCGGAGTCGTTTCGGAATCGGCGCTCGATTCCGTATGCGGATTTGTTCGCGGACGCGGTGGAGAACTACTGGCGCGCGGCGGCGATCATGAAAGAGCGCGGGACGGACAGCCCGCGCGCGCGAGTGGAGCACGCGGAGAATGCGATTCAGCGGGCGATTGCGCGGCAGACGCTGCGATATGAATCGAGCATGATCTTTTTGGCGTCGATCGTGTCGGGCGCGCCCTTCATCGGGTTGCTCGGCACGGTGTGGGGCGTGATGGAGGCGTTCGCGGCGGTGGCGACGCAGCAGACGGCGGGCATTCAACAACTGGCGCCCGGTGTATCGGGTGCGTTGCTGGCGACGATCGCGGGCCTCGTGGTCGCGATTCCGTCGGTGTTTGGCTACAATCTTTTGCTCGGGAACACGCGGGCGATGGTCACGGAGTTGGAAAACTACGCGAGTTCGCTCGCGGACCGGTTGGAGTTGGAGACGGCCGGTTCGACGCCGGCGGCGGCGACGGCAACCCTGGTGCGTTAACGGAGGAAGACGATGGCTCGCACGTTTCGATCCCGGCGTCCGGCGCACGCAATTGCCGATGTGAACGTAACCAACCTCATCGATCTGGCGTTCATTCTGTTGGTTGTATTCATGATCGTGACACCGCTGATTCAACAGGAGCAGACCCTGCCGATCGATTTGCCGAAAGTGGCGAAGATGCCGCAGCAGAAGGCGGACAAGGACGATCGTTTTGTGGCGGTGGGCGTGGATGCGCGCGGCTTTTATGTGGATAACACCACGCAACCGCTGACGCTGGAGGAACTCGGGGCGCGGTTGCGCACGTATGCGCAGGATCCGAACCCGCCGGTGATCCGGATCCGCGGCGATGCGCAGGTGGTTTATCAACGCGTCGCGGAGCTTTTCGCCGAAGTGCAGCGGGCGGGGTTGACGCGGTTCACGATCGATTCGCAGACCGACAACTAGACTGAAACGGATGACTGCCACGTCGCCACGCGCCTTCGCCCTGTCTGCGTCGTTGCACGCGATGGTGGTGTTGTTGCTGGTGGTGGGCGGGTGGATGACGCGGACGCGTTCGCCGGAAGCGCCGACGATTCTCGAGCTGGTGGCGGGGGAAGGCGACAACTACATGGCGACGGAAGCGCCGGCGTTGGGCGATCCGAATTCGATCAAGTTGGAGATTCCGGAGCCGGCGATTTCGAAGGTGGTGTCGAATCCGGTGCAAGCGGCGCCGGAGCCGGTCGTGGAGAAGGCGGCGCCGACGGTGACGAAAGCGCCGGAGGAGATTCCGGATTTCACCAAGATGGTGAAGAACAAGGCGGCGATCACCCAGATTCGGAAGGAAGCCAACGACAAGCTGGCGCAGAAGCGGGCGGAGAAGAAGGCGCGCGACGAGGCGGCGAAGCGGGCAAAGGAAGAGGCGGCAAAGAAGGCGAAGGAGAACGCGGCGAAGCGGACGATGACGAAGGCCGAGTTCGACAAACTGAATAAAACGAAAACGACCGGCGCGCCCTCGAAGACCAGCGGAGGAACGGTGAAAGTCGCGAAGATCGATACGAAAGGGATTCTGGCCGGCGTGCAGGGCGGGAGCACGGCGAACAAGATCGGCGGGGCCGGCGGCACGGCGTTGACGCGGGCGGAAGGCGAGGCGGTGGATCTTTATACGGCGCTGCTGGCGCGGAAGATCAAAGACGAACTCGATGAACGACCCGGGGTGGGCGCGGGGCTTACGGTTGAAGTGGAAATTCGGATACTCGCGGACGGGACGATCCGCGGATTCAAGATTTTGCGTTCGTCGGGCAGCGGCGAGTTCGACGATGCGGTGCGGGAGACATTTGCGAAATTGAAGATGCCGCCGCGGCCGAAAGGGTTGTCGGAATTGCAGCGGTTTCCGATTCGGGGTGTGGAGTAGGTCAAAAAGTCCTTGCTTTCGCGCGGGGAACTTCGATTTTTCTCACCTCTCGCACAGGCGAATGGGCTCTTAGCTCAGTTGGTAGAGCGCCTCAATGGCATTGAGGAGGTCAGCGGTTCGAACCCGCTAGGGTCCACCAAATTTACCCGGCTTCGGCCGGGTTTTTTTGTGCGCGAATTGCCGAGCCGTTGTGCGACGAGTGTGCAACCTACCGGGGGGATTTCCCACGGCGCCGGGGCAGATTGCCGGATGAGGGGACCGCGGGATTTTTAATGGGGCGCGGGTGGTCCGATTCGTTGCGAACGGCTAGTGTGCGCGGCCCGGCGGATGAGTCGTCGGGACGAACTAAACTGCAACGGAGGAGAACCATGGCGAAGACGAGCAGCGATGTGTTGGTGGAGGTGTTGGAACAGTGGGGTGTGGAGGTGGTGTTTGGAATGCCCGGCGATGGCATCAACGGGATCGTGGAGTCGCTGCGGCTGGCGAAGGATCGGATTCGCTTCGTGCAAGTGCGGCACGAGGAGTCGGCGGCGTTCATGGCGGTCGGGTATGCGAAATACACGCGCAAGCTCGGGGTGTGTCTGGCGACCTCGGGGCCGGGCGGGATTCATTTGTTGAACGGGCTTTACGATGCGAAACTCGACGGCGCGCCGGTGCTGGCGATCACGGGGCATCATTTCCACGACCTGATCGACACGCATGCGCAGCAGGATGTCGATTTGGACAAACTCTACATGGATGTGGCGGTTTATAACACGCGCGTGATGGGGCCGGAGCATGTGGAGGCGGTGGCGAATCTCGCGTGTCGGAACGCGCTCGCGCAACGCGGCGTGGCGCACATCAATTTCCCGGTCGATACGCAGTCGATGCCGGTGAAGGAAGGAAAGCGGTCGGAGCGGAATATCAAAGGTTACGCGGACACGCAGGCCTTTGCGCGGACGGCGGGTTTGCCGGCGGTGGAGCAGTTGAAAGCGGCGGCGGAGGTGATCAACCGCGGGGAGAAGATCGCGATTTTGGCGGGGCAGGGGGCGCTGCACGCGGGTGCGGAACTGGAACGGGTTGCGGAGCGGATTGGCGCGCCGATCGTGAAGGCGTTACTGGGAAAATGCTGCGTGCCGGACGATTCGCCCTACACGACGGGCGGTATCGGACTTTTGGGGACAGAGCCGTCGCAGGAAGCGTTGGAAGAATGCGACACGCTGCTGATGGTCGGGACGTCGTTTCCGTATATCGAATATTATCCGGAACCGGGAAAGGCGCGCGCGGTGCAGATCGATATCGATGCGACGAGGATTGGATTGCGGTATCCGGTGGACGTTGGGCTGGCGGGCGATGCGCGGATGACGCTGCAGTTGCTCGAGCCGATGTTGGAGGAACGCGGGCGGAAGCCGTTTTTGGAGAAGGCGCAGAAGGGAATGGAAAAGTGGCGGAAGCTGATGGACGAACGGGTGTCGCGGAGGGACAAGCCGATGAAGCCGCAGGTGGTGGCGTGGGAGATCGGTCGCCGGTTGAGTCCGCACGCGATCGTGAGCTGCGACAGCGGGACGATCACGACCTGGTTTGCGCGGCATATTCCGGCGCGGCGCGGGCAGATGCATTCGCTGTCGGGAACGCTCGCGACGATGGCGAACGGGCTGCCTTATACGATCGCGGCGCAGGTGGCGTATCCGGATCGTCAATGCGTGGCGTTCGTGGGCGATGGAGGATTCACGATGTTGATGGGAGAGTTCGTGACGGCGGTGAAGTATCGGCTGCCGATCAAAGTCTGCGTGGTGAAGAACAACTCGCTCGGGCAGATCAAATGGGAGCAGATGGTGTTTCTCGGAAATCCGGAATACGCGTGCGATCTGCATCCGATCGACTTCGTGGCGTTCGCGCACGCGTGTGGGGCGCAGGGATTCCGGATCGAGGATCCGGAACGTTGCGGGGAAATCGTCGAGCAGGCGCTGGCGACGCCGGGGCCGGTGTTGATCGAGGCGGTGGTGGATCCGCACGAGCCGCCGATGCCGGCGAAGATCAAGGCGAAGCAGGCGGTGCAGCTGGCGAAATCGCTGGCGCGCGGGACGCCGGATCGAGGCAAGATCGCGAAGACGATTGCGGAAGATAAAGTGCGAGAGCTGGTGTAACGGAAGGCGAATGCGGTCGCGGAGCGGCGAGGTCGGGAGACCCCGCCCTACACCTTGCGCCGGTGCGTTTGCCACCAGGCGGCGGCGAGAGTGGCGAGGCCGAGGGCGACAAGCGAGGTGGTGGCGCGGCGTTTGGAGAGTTCGATTTGGAGCGAGTGTTCCTCGGCGTCGCGGTCGAAGGGGCCGTGGGCGCCCCATGGGCCGGGTGCGGGAGACCAAAGGTTGTCCGGCTGGTGGGGATCGCGCGGTTCGTGCGTCTCGCCGAACGAGCGGCCGACGAGGTAGCGATCGAGGAAGCCGGGCCAGAGCTTGTTGAGCTTGATGCCGACGACGGTGTTGATGCCGAGATAGACCTCGCGGCGGTTTTGGTGGGCGGCCCAGTAGATCGTGCGGGCGGCGACCTCGGGCTGGTAGATGGGCGCGGGCGGTTTCGCTTTTTGGGGGAGGCGACTTTTCACCCAGGCGAATTGCGGCGTGTTGATCGCCGGGAGCTGGACCATCGTGAGGCGGATGTTTTTGCGATCGGCGATGAGCTCGGAGCGAAGCGAGTCGGTGAAGCCGCGGATGGCGTATTTGGCGGCGCAATACGCGGATTGATACGGAATGCTGCGGTAGGCGAGGGAGGAGCCGATTTGGACGATGGCGCCGCGGTTGCGCGGGAGCATGCGGCGGAGGGCGGCCTGCGTGCCGTAAACGTAGCCGAGGTAAGTGACGTCCGTGACGCGTTTGAATTCGTCGGGCGGCATGTCGACGATCTTTGAATACACGGACGCCATGGCGTTGTTGATCCAGATGTCGATCGGGCCGAAGTGATGCTCGGTGAGCTCGGCGAGGTGTTCGGTGATGTTGGGATCGGCGACATCGCCCTCGAGGATCACGGCGCGACCGCCGAGCTCCTCGACCTCGTGTTGCGTGGCTTCGAGGCGTTCGCGACCCCGGGCGACAAGACCGAGGCAGGCGCCGTGGCGGGCGAATTCGCGGGCGGTGGCGCGACCGACGCCGGCGGATGCGCCGGTGATGACAACCACTTCGCGGAGCCGACGGGAAGGAGGGAACGTGGACATGAGCGAAATTAGGTCGGCCGAGGCGAACGGGCCATGGGGCGGCGGGCGGAATCGGGGGTGAGGATGAGTCCGGGCGAAAGACGAGGAAGAGGATGACGGCGTGGGCGCGGAGCGAAGACGGGAGGAGAAGCGAAGGTGTCACGCTTCTGGCACTACAAGGCGGTTATTGGTTGGCAGAGGCGCGCGAAAATGCTATGCGAGAACTCTGTGGATTCGTCCTCAAATCCTGTCCCGGCTTTAGTCAGTGGACCGCGGGTGATGATCGTGGATGACGAAGAGCAGAAGCGAATGCTGCTGGCGCGGTTTCTGCGGAGGACGTTTCCGCAGGTGGAAATTCATGAATGCGACGGCGGCGCGCAGGCGATGAAGGAACTGGAGACGAAAACGGTGGATGTGGTGATTACGGATAATCGGATGCTGGGGATGAGCGGCCTGGAGTTGGCGCGGATGATTCGTGAGGAGCAGCCGGATTTGCCGATTGTGGTGGTGACGGGGCATCCGGATCTCGAGCAGGCGGCGCGGGAGGTTGGAGTGACGAAATTGATCGACTTTGCGAGGTATGCGGAGATCGGGCAGGTGGTGACCGAGGTGCTGGACGGGCGGACGCGTCGGTAGCGCTCGCGCGCAAAATTCTCTCCTGAGGGAACGCAGTGCCCTCGCGAGTGACGGTGTGGGCGGTGATGTCGAAGCTGGGTGAGTTGCCGCGAAACCTCCATGCTCCGAGGTGGGAGGATCCGGCGTTGCGACCGCGCGTGTCGAAGCGGGCGCGACGTGCACGGCGGATGCTGTCGTGGAGCGTGGCGGTGGCGGGGTTGAGCGGATGCAGCGGGAAACAATCGGCGCTGGAGCCGGCGGGGCGCGGGGCGGAAGTGATTGCGGATCTGTTTTGGTGGATGGCGGGCGGGACGGTGGTTGTGTGGCTGGGCGTGGCGTGGCTGGCGATGTCGGCGATGCGCGGACGCGTTTCGAAGCAGACGGAGCGACAGGCGCGTTTGTATATCATTGGAGGCGGCGCGGTGGTGCCGACGGTGGTGTTGGCGGGATTGTTGAGTTACGGGTTGGGCGGGATGCCGGAATTGATCCGGCCGGCGCCGGAAGGAGCGCTGCGCGTGCACGTGGTGGGCGAACAGTGGTGGTGGCGCGTGCGGTATGAAGTGACGGAAGGAGAATTTGTGGAGTTGGCGAATGAAGTGCGGCTACCGGTGGGGCGGGCGGTGGAGTTCACGTTGGACAGCCCGGATGTGATTCACTCGTTCTGGATTCCGTCGCTCGGCGGGAAGATGGACATGATTCCGGGGAGGACGACGCGGCTGTTGCTGGAGCCGACGAAGACGGGGGTGTTTCGCGGCGTGTGTGCGGAATTTTGCGGGGATTCGCATGCGTTGATGGCGTTCGATGTGGTGGTGAGCGAGGAGTCGGAGTTCGACGCGTGGCTGGCGAAAGAACGCGCGGCGGCGCGCGAGCCGGCGACGGAAGAAGAGATCGCGGGGAGGGAGGCGTTTTTTGCGAATGGATGTGCGGCGTGTCATGCGGTGCGCGGCACGGAAGCGGTGGCGACGATCGGGCCGGACCTGACGCACGTGGGCGGGCGGAGAACGTTGGGGGCGGGGATTATGGCGAACGATGCGGAGGCGTTTGCGCGATGGATAACGGAAACGGACAAGGTGAAGCCGGGAGTGCTGATGCCGCATTTTGGAATGCTGCCGCGCGAGGAACTGGGGGTGTTGGTGGCGTATTTGGAGGGGCTGGAATGAAAGGCACGCACAGAAACGGCATGCACGGAGGCATGCCGCTACACTAATGAAAACGCATCCGGACGATCCCGAGCCGTTGAAGGAGGCGCCGCCGCTGGAGTTGCAGCGGGCGCAGGAGGACCGGTTGCGCAAAGCGTGGGAGCCGCCGACGGGCTGGCGTTATTGGTCGGCGGTGAACAACACGATCGTCGGCGTGTGGTATACGGCGCTCGCGTTCATCTTTTTCCTTTTCGCGGGTGTGCTGGCTTTGCTGATACGCATGCAGCTCGCGGTGCCGGAGAACGATTTTCTGACGGCGGATGCGTATAACCAGATCTTCACCGTGCACGGATCGGTGATGATGTTTTTGTTCGCGATTCCGGTGTTCGAGTCGATCGCGGTGATCTTTTTGCCGCAGATGCTGGGAGCGCGCGATCTGCCGTTTCCGCGGCTGTCGGCGTTTGGGTTCTGGTGTTTTCTGCTCGGCGGCGTGTTTTTGTCGGGGTCGTTGTTTTTCAACGCGGCGCCGAAAGGCGGGTGGTTCATGTATCCGCCGCTGACGTCCGGGTATCAGCCCGGGACGGGCGCGGACATGTGGTTGCTCGGATTTTCGTTTATCGAAATCGCGGCGATTGCGGCGGCGGTGGAGTTGATCGTGGGGACGTTGAAGTGCCGGCCGCCCGGGATGCGGATCAATCTGATTCCGCTGTATTGCTGGTATGTGCTGGTGGCGGCGGCGATGGTGCTGTTTGCGTTTCCGCCGTTGATTGCGGGGAGCATGCTGCTGGAGCTGGAGCGGGCGTTCAGCTGGCCGTTCTTCGATCCGAATGGCGGCGGGGATCCGGTGCTGTGGCAGCACCTGTTTTGGTTATTCGGGCATCCGGAGGTTTATATTATTTTTCTGCCCTCGGTGGCGATCATCGCGATGATCGTGCCGACCTTCGCGAGGCGTCCGATTGTTGGATACGGATGGATCGTGCTCGCGGCGGTGGGGACGGGGTTCATCAGCTTTGGGTTGTGGGTGCACCACATGTTCACGACGGGACTGCCGGGAATTTCGCTGGCGTTGTTTTCGGCGGCGTCGGAGGCGGTCGCGATTCCGACGGGCGTGCAGATCTTCTGTTTTATTGCGACGATCGCGGCGGGGAAGATGGTGAAATCGGTCCCGATGCTGTTCTGCACGGGCGGGCTGGCGTCGTTCATCATCGGCGGGCTGACCGGCGTGATGGTGGCACTGGCGTCGTTCGATTTTCAGGCGCACGACTCGTTCTTCATCGTGGCGCATCTGCACTACGTGCTGATTGGCGGCGCGGTGTTTCCGATCGTGGGTGGGTGTTATTATTTCTTTCCGCTGTTGAACGGGAAGAAGTTGTCGGACCGGCTCGGGAAGATCGCGTTCTGGCTGATGTTTGTCGGATTCAACGTGACCTTCATGCCGATGCATTTCACGGGGCTGCGCGGCATGCCGCGGCGGGTGTTTACGTATCCGGAAGGGTTGGGTTTCGACTGGCTGAACATGGTGTCGACGATCGGCGCGTTTGTGCTGGCGGCGGGAATCGCGGTGGTGACCTGGGACATCGTGCGGCCGAAGAAAAAGGAACCGGTGGCGCCGAGGAATCCGTGGGGTGCGGGCACGCTGGAATGGATGCCGAAATTGCCGCCGGAGAATTGGGGCGTGCGATCGATTCCGGAAATCGACAGCCGGTATCCGCTGTGGGATCAGCCGAATTTTTTGCGCGATGTGGATGAAGGGCGGTTTTATTTGTCGGATGCGGAAGAAGGAAAACGCGAGACGCTCGTCACGACGGTGATCGATGCGAAACCGGCGCAGTGTTTGCGGCTGCCGGGGCCGAGTTATGTGCCGTTTTTGGCGGCGGTGACGCTCGGTGGGTTTTTTATTTTGGGGACGTTTTATTTGTGGGTGCCGGCGGTGATGAGTTTGGTGGTGGGAGTCGGGACGATTTTGTATTGGCTGTGGACGAGCACGGCGGTGGTGCCGGAGAAGAAGGAAAAGGATGTGGGACTGGGAGTGACGCTGCCGCTGTATGGTTCGGGGGTAACGTCGGTGGGTTGGTGGGCGATGTTGATCACGATGCTCGCGGTGCTGACGGCGTTCGTGTCGTTGATCTTCGCGTATTTCTTCTACTGGACGATTCATGAGGAGTTTCCGCCGGAAGATGCGAAAGGGCCCGGGGTGTTTTGGCCGGTGGTGGCGCTCGGGCTGTTGTTGGGCGCGTGGGCGTTTACGATGCTGGCGCGACGCGGAAACACGGCGGATCGCGCGGGGATGTTTTATGGTGCGATGGGAGTTGCGTGGCTGCTCGCGCTGGCGGGCGGCGCGGCGATGCTCGCGGGGCCGTGGCTCACGGGGATGGATCCGACGCGGCATGTTTATGATGCGATCGTGTGGCTGCTGGCGATTTGGACGATGCTGCATGCGGCGACGGGCGCGTTGATGCAGGGGTATTGTTTCGCGCGGCGGCTGGCGGGGAAGATGACGGCGCGCTACGACATCGATATCCACAACGTGGTGCTCTTTTGGCATTTTGTGGCGGTGACGGCGTTGATCACGGTGGGAACGATCGCGGGATTTCCGCTCGTGAAATGAAAACGGAGACGACGATGAAAGAAGCGCCGCGCGAGGAAAAGGAGAGCCTGTGGCTGCTGATTGTGTCGCCGACGATCTGGGCGGTGCACTTCATGGCGTGCTATGTGACGGCGGCGATCTGGTGTGCGAAGTTTGCGCCGCGGTTTGGGTCGCTGGAGCCGGTGCGGTGGGCGATTGCGGTTTATACGGTGCTGGCGCTGATCGGAATCGCGTGGAATGGTTTCAGCGGATTACGGCGGCATCGATTTGGGTCGGAGTCGCTGCCGCACGATTTCGACACGCCGGGAGATCGGCATCGGTTCCTGGGATTTGCGACGACGCTGCTGGCGGCGTTGAGCGCGGTGGCGGTGGTGTTTGCGGCGATGGTGGTGGTGTTTTTCGAGGACTGCCGATGAAGCGCCGTGTATTCATGTTTCTGGGACTGGGGACGCTGGCGGCGGTGTGGCTGGGGCCGCTGCCGGAGTTGGCGCGGGCGTCGTTTTCGGCGCACATGACGATGCACATGGGCGTGGTGGCGGTGGCGGCGCCGTTCCTTGCGCTGGGCGTGGCGGGGACGCGGTTCGATCCGGTGCGGCGGGCGCCGCGGTGGTTTCCGCCGATTCCGTTGTCGGTGGTGGAATTGGTGATCGTGTGGTCGTGGCATGCGCCGGCGCTGCATCACTTCGCGCGGCGGGTGGCGGGCGGATTTGCGGTGGAGCAAGGGGCGTTTTTGGCGGCGGGATTGGCGGTGTGGTTATCGGCGTTTGGAGGAAGCGAGGAGCGGCGCGGCGATCGCGTCGGCGCGGGGATCGCGGCGCTGTTGTTGACCTCGATGCACATGACCTTGCTCGGCGCGCTGCTGGCGCTGACGCCGCGGGCGTTGTATGTGCATAGGGTTGAACTCGGTGGGATGACGCCGCTGGAGGATCAGCATCTCGGCGGGGCGATCATGTTATTGGTGGGAGGCGTGTCGTATTTGGTGGGAGGCGTTTGGCTGACGGCGGGGTTGTTGCGCGGGAGTGTGGCGCGGAAGGAGGTGGCGCGATGAGACGGTGGGTGTGGCGCGGGGCGATGATTGCGGGTGTGCTGGCGGTGGGAGGATTTCTCGTGGCCGCGAGTGGAATCATTCCGATCAAGGCGAGTTCGGGGCACTGGGCGGTGACGGAATGGTTTCTGCGATTCAGCATGAGCCGCTCGACGGCGACGCACAGTTTGGGAACGGAGGTGCCGCGGTTGGACGATGCGGCGATGATTCTGAAAGGGGCGGGGCATTATGAAACGGGGTGTCGGTCGTGTCATGGCGCGCCGGGTCGGCCGCAGCCGAGGATTGCGCAGGCGATGACGCCGAAGGCGCCTGAATTGGCGGGGCGGATACGCGAATCGAATCCGAAGAAGTTATTTCAGGTGGTGAAGCACGGCATCAAGTTCACGGGGATGCCGGCATGGCCGTCGCAGCAGCGGGACGACGAAGTGTGGGCGATGGTGGCGTTTCTGATGAAGTATCCAGAACTTGATGACGAAGGGTATCGTCAGCTCGTGCATGGCGAAATCTCGCCGGTGCCGGCGATGCAGACGATGGCGCCGCCGGATATCGGGCCGACCCCGCCACATGAAGTCGCGCAGACCTGCGCGCGGTGTCATGGCGTGGATGGGTTGGGGCGGGGCGGGGAGGCGTTTCCGCGACTGGCGGGGCAGCGGCGGGCGTATTTGGAAGATGCGTTGATGGCGTATGCGGAAGGTGCGCGGCACAGCGGGATCATGGAGCCGGTGGCGGCGGGGTTGACGGAGGAGCTGATCGCGAATCTGGCGACGTATTATGCGGAGTTGCGACCGGGCGCGATGGAGCGGGAGGAACGTGGGGCGGCGGAAGAGGGCGCGAGGCGAACGGAGGGCGATGAGTTGTGGCGGACGGGGGAGGAGATTGCGTTGCGCGGGATTCCGAGGAAACGCGTGCCGGCGTGCGTGGAGTGTCACGGACCGAAAGGGACGCGGACGAAGCCGGAGTATCCGTCGCTGGTGGGGTTGTCGGAGGGGTATGTGGAGTTGCAGTTGAAATTGTTTAAGGATGGAAAGCGCGGGGGCGGGCCGTATGCGCACGTGATGGAGGAAGTGGCGGGGCGGTTGAACGATCAGGATCGGCGGGCGGCGGCGCGGTATTTCGGGACCTTGAAGGTGGAGGAGTGAAGGACTCGGCGGGGTAACGGATAATGGGTAACGGGGAGAAACCGCGAAGGGCGCGAAGCTACGCGAAGGTCCGGACTCTCTATCGCACGTTGTGTATTTGCACCACGGAGACACAGAGCGCACGGAGGAAGGCCATGCGAGTTCGCGAGGGGGCTTTCGCAGGCGGACGGCTCGGCGGGACGCCTCGCCCTACCTTTGGTGGTGGAGGCGGCGGTAGCGGGGTTGGGTGCTGCGTTCTTCGGCGGGGTGCTCGGAGGCGAAGAGGTTTTGGGCGGAGTTGATGAGGGCGAGGTGGGAGAAGGCTTGGGGGAAATTGCCGGTGAGGCGGCGAAGGCCGGTGTCGTATTCTTCGGAAAGCAGGCCGAGCGGAGAGCGGAGCGAAAGGAGGCGTTCGAAGAGGGCGAGGGCTTCGTCGCGGCGGCCGAGGAGCGCGAGGCAGTCGACGAGCCAGAACGAGCACGGGAGAAACGCGCCCTCGCCGGGCGGAAGGCCGTCGACGCTGGCGTCCTCGTCGGTGTTGTAGCGTTGAACGAGACCATCGGTGGTGAGTTCGCGCTGGATGGCTTCGATGGTGCGAACGATGCGAGGATCGTCGATCGGCAGAAAGCCGACGAGCGGAAGCATGAGCAGGCTCGAGTCGAGTTGTTCGGAGCCGTAGAATTGGGTGAAGATGCCGCGGGAAGAATCGTAACCGCGGGTGCAGACCTCTTGGTGAACGCGATCGCGAGCCTCGCGCCAGCGATCGAGTTCGCCGTCGAGTTGGAATTGTTCGAGGGACTTGATGCCCCGATCGAGGGCGACCCAGGCCATGACCTTCGAGTGCGTGAAGTGTTGGCGCGGCCCGCGAATTTCCCAGATGCCCTCGTCGGGCTCGTGCCAGTGTTGCGCGACGAAGTTGATGAGGTGGCGCTGGACGTGCCAGGCATCGTCGGACGTCGAGAGGCCGAGGTGACGTTTGAAGTGGGTGGCGTCGATGATCTCGCCGTAAACATCGAGTTGGAATTGGCGGGCGGCGGCGTTGCCGATGCGGACGGGGCGGGAGTTTTCGTAGCCCGCGAGGTGGGAGAGTTCGAGTTCCGGGAGGGAGCGTTCGCCGGCGACGCCGTAGAGCATTTGGAGCTGGCTGGGGTCGCCGGCGACGGCGCGTTGCAGCCAGTCGCTGAAGGCGGAGGCTTCCTCGCGGTAGCCTGACTCCATGAGGGAGAAGAGCGTGAACGTGGCATCGCGGAGCCAGCAGAAACGATAGTCCCAATTGCGCACGCCGCCGATGTGCTCGGGGAGCGAAGTTGTCGGCGCGGCGACGATGCCGCCGGTGGGGAGATAAGTGAGGGCCTTGAGGGTGATCAGCGAGCGGACGACGGCGTCGCGCCACTGGCCTTGATAGGTGCAGCGATGGGACCAGTCGTGCCAGAAGCGCTCTGTATTCGAAAACGCAGCACGCGAGTCGATGCGGGCGGGGGCTTCTTCATGCGAAGGGAACCACGCGAGGATGAACTCGCGGCGTTCGCCGGCGGAGAGCTCGAGGTCGGCGCACGTGGCGAGATCGCGTCCCTCGACGGCAGCGTCGGTGTGGAGGAGCAGGGCGTTGGGACCGACGATGTAATGGGTGGCGCCGTTGTGGCGGCGGACCCAGGGCACGGATTCGCCGTAGTCGAAACGGACGATCAACTCCATGCGCAGCGGAACGCGTCCGCGCACGCCTTCGACGATCCGGACGATGTCGTGGCGATCGTCGGCGGGAGGCATGAAGTCGGTGAGGCGAACGACGCCGGAGTCGGTTTCGAATTCGGTTTCGAGGATGAGCGTGTTGTCGCGGTAGCGCTGGGTGGCGCGGCGAATGGGCTCGGCGGGAGCGAGGAGCCAGCGGCCGTTGGCAGGGGTGCCGAGGAGGGCGGCGAAACAGGCGGCGGAGTCGAAGCGGGGCAGGCAAAGCCAATCGATGGAGCCGTCACGGGATACGAGAGCGGCGGTGTTGAGGTCGCCGATCAGGCCGTAGTCTTCGAGGTGCATCCGAAGAATGGATGCGCGCGAACGGGAATTGTTCGGGAGGGGCGAAGGACGGGAGGGGTGGCGGGAGCGAAAAGCTCGGGCTTTCCGCTGCACGCGGCACGGGAACCGGAGGAGATGGAGCGGAACCAAACAGGGGATGCACGTCGAATGGCAGATTTTGATTCGGCTGGCGGTGGCCCTGGTGTTGAGCGGGATATTGGGCTGGGAGCGGGAGGCGGCGGGAAAGCCGGCGGGGCTGCGCACGCACATGCTGGTGGGGGCGGGGGCGGCGTTGTTTGTGGGGATCGGGGAATTGCTGGTGATCGAATTTCAGTCGTATGGCGATTTGCAGCGGTTCGATCCGACGCGCGTGTTGGAAGCGGTGGTGGCGGGCGTGAGCTTTTTGGGAGCGGGAACGATTTTTTTCACGCGGCATGGCCGCACGGTGGAAGGGCTGACGACGGCGGCGTCGTTGTGGACGACCTCGGCGGTGGGGATGTGCGTGGGGCTGGGACGCTATCGCCTGGCGGTGGGCGCGACGGTGCTGCTGTTTCTCGTGTTGCACTCGCTGCTGTGGCTGGAGCGACGGGCGCGGGTGCGAAGCGGGGGAAAACAGAGCCGCGATGCGGACGGAGTGTCGCAAGCGGAACTGCCGGCACCGAGCGGCAAGGGCCCGACGGGCGTAGGGTAATTGTTGACGTGAGGCGCGTCGGGCGGGTGAGCAGGCGGATGCCGCCGCTTGTTCAGTCGCGGGATTTGGGGCGGAGGGGGATGTCGGCGAGCCGGGAAAGTTCGCGGTGGATGCGGGTGACGCGCTCGACCTGGCCCTTGGCGGGGAAGCGTTCGTAGAAGCCCTCGTTGCGGAATTCGCGGGACTGTTCGGTCCACGGGGCGAGTTTGGCGGTCCAGCGGTTGACGCGGTCTTCGGCGGGGGCGGCGTCGACGGCGGCGAGATCGGCGCAGACGCGGATCAGGGCTTTCAACACGACGGGCTTGGTGACCTGGTATCCAGAATTTCCCCACGCTTCGCCCCAGGCGGCGGAGGCGGCTTTGAGAAAGTCGCGGACGGTTTCGTAGTAGCGGGTGGCGTTGCGTTTGTCGGTGCCCTCGGACTCGATTTTTTTCCAGGCGGATTTCACCCAGCGGTGGACCTCGTTGTAGAGCTCGGCCTGGAGGATCCATTTTTCCTGTTTGGAGCGGCCGCCGAGACGGTTGATGCGGTAGCGGAGCGGGCTGTCGCTTTCGCGGTAGAGCATCTCGGTGATGTGTGCGGCGAAGCGACGGTCGGGTTCGGCCCAGGAGACGCGCTCGTAGAGATCGATGAGGTGGCTCTTGTTGATGCGCGTCGGGGTGGAGTTGATGATGACGAACATCTCGGTGGCGAAGTCCTCGCTGCGGCCGTCGAAGATGACGCATGGCACCTGGATGTTTTTGGCCTCTTCGGGGTGCGTGCGGAGGTAGAATTGGAGGGCGGCGAGGCGGTGCTGGCCGTCGATGATGAGAAATTTTTCGGCGGGTTGTTGGAGGCGTCCCACGCCGCTCCCGTCGGACCACGGCTCGAAGTTGAGTTTTTGCGGAGTGAAGAGAAGGACGGTGCCCGGGATGGGTGGCTGGGAGATGGCGGTTTCGTAGAAATTGCGGATGGCGGCGACCTTGGCTTTGGAGAGTTCGCGCTGGAAGGCGGAGTCGCTGCGTTCGACGCGGGAGATGAATTGCGCGACATCGTCGTCGGCGGGGACCTCTTCGGCGCGGATGCTGCCGCCCTCTTCATCGTAGAAACGGGAGATGAAGCGGACCTGGTCGAGGAGTTTTTCGGGCGAGTAGGAGGCGAAGTAGAAGGCGGCATCCTTCTGGCGGATTTGGGTGGCGATCATGGTCATGGTGGTGCGGAGCGGGCGAGGTGGGTTGAGCGAGTGCGTGGGGACGGAGGGGAGGTGGGCGCTGAAGTGGCGCGGGTTGGCTTGGAGTGTGTGGAGGAAGGGGCGCGGGACAAGTGGGATGCGGGGGAACTGCGCGGTGGGGGCACCGCGCCTCCATCGGACGGAGGTGAGGAGATTGGAGGTGACAGGGAGAAAGGAGTGCGCACGGTGGGCGGGCGTGGCGCTTTTTGTTTTCTATGTGACGATCGTGACGCTCGGGATCTTGAGCATGGGGTTTCAGTTGTTGGCGTCGCGGCTGCTGAATCCGCATTTCGGTTCGTCGATCATCGTGTGGGCCTGGTTGATCTCGACCTTCCTGGCGGCGTTCAGCGTGGGATCGATGGTGGGAGGGAGCATCAGCAATGCGGCGGTGGAACGGCGGCGGAAATTGCGGGTGGGAATGGCGGTGGTGGCGGTGGTGTCGCTGGCGGCGACGGCGTTTTTTGGGCGGGCGATGCTGGGAGCGATCGAGGTGGCGTTTACGGACATGAGCGTGGGGCTGTTGGTGTCATGTTTGGGGCTGTTCTTTTTGCCGGTGACGGCGTTGTCGGCGTTTGGGCCGCAAGGCGTGCAATATCTGGCGGCGCGGGGGACGGCGCCCGGGAAGGCGTCGGGGTTGGTTTATGGCGTGAGCACGCTGGGAAATATCGCGGGGGTGATGCTGACGGCGTTTGTGTTTATCCCGAATTTTCGGGTGTCGACGCTGTTGTTGATTTGGTTGGGTGTGGCGGTGGTGAGTTTGGCAACTCTGGTGCGGCTGCTGCGTCGAGCGGAGGAATCATGAAACGGATACTGGCAATTGCGGCGGTGGCACTGGGGTGGGTGGGAGCAAGCGCGGGCGCGGGGCAGGCGCCGGAAGGCAATTACGTCGAGCGCTACGACACGATTTATAACAGCCTGACGATTGAGCGACGGGGGGACATCGTGGAGCTGCGGGCGCGGGCACGCGGCAATGAGGCGTTGGAGTCGGCGGTGGATTTGTCGAATCCGCTGCGACTCGTGGTGCCCTATACGCGGACCTTGTATGCGGGGCTGTTCGTGCAGCCGGAGCCGAAGCGGGTGTTGATGATCGGGCTGGGCGGCGCGGGATTTCACCGGCCGTTTGCGGAGGCGTTTCCGGAGGCGTTGCTGCAGACGGTGGAGCTGGATCCGAAAGTGTTCGAGTTGTGTCAGACCCACATGGGCTTCAAGCCGACGGAGAAGACGCCGGTGGCGCTGATGGACGGGCGGATGTTTGTGAAACGGAATCGGGAGAAGTGGGATTGGATCATTCTCGATGCGTTTCGGGGCGGGTTCGTGCCGCCGCATTTGAAGACGGAGGAGTTTTATCGGGAGTGTGCGGCGAGGATGGAGGAGCGCGGTGTATTCGTGACGAACCTACATGCGACGAGTCAGCTGTATTACTCGGATTTGAAGACGATCCAGAAAGTGTTTCCGCAGATGCTGCTGTTCGAGACGCCCGGGCGCGGGAATGTGATCGCGGTGGCGGTGAAGTATCGCGCGCCGTCGATCGCGGATGAGAGCACGTGGGCGTCGGCGGAGGAGTTGACGAAGAAACTGCGCGGGCTGGTGGACATGGAGCGGATCCGACGCGAGCGGGCGGACGTGCCGCAGCGGGTGGTGGAGCGGGCGGACGTGTTGACGGATGATTTCGCTCCGGTGGAGTTTTTGGATGCGTTGAAGACGAATAATTCGGATGGGAGGTGAATGAGTTCGGGCTTCTCTTCGGGAGGGGCGCGGGTTTTGTGGCGGGATGAGGCTGCGCCTGGAGATTCGACGATATCGGTTGACATTGCGGGCGTCGGTGCGGACGGCGCACGGGGTGATGACGGAGCGCGAAGGCGTGTGGTTGAGAATCGAGGATGAGGCGGGGCGGGTGGGTTTTGGTGAGGCGGCGACGTTGCGCATTTTTGGGACGGAGACGGCAGAGGAGGCGGAGGCGGTATTGAGGGGAATGGGCGAATGGGTGGAGGAGGGCGGGTTGAGGGAGATTCCGGCGCGATTGGGGTGTGTGCGGAATGCGGTGGAAGAGGCGCTGGCGATGATGCGGGAGTCGGGCGCGGCGAATGGAAAACGAGAAGAGGACAGAGAACGCGCGGAGTATTTGTCGGTGGCGGCGTTGTTGCCGGCGGGGCGCGCGGTGTTGGAGGCGATTGGGCCGAAGGCGGACGCGGGGTTTCGGGTGTTTAAATGGAAGGTGGGCGTCGGTGACGTGACGGATGAGTTGGCGTTGCTGGATGATGTGTGTGCGGAGCTGCCGGAAGGGGCGAAGCTGCGATTGGATGCGAATGGCGCGTGGGATCGGCGGCGGGCGGAGCGGTGGCTTGAGCGGTGTGCGGAGCGGCCGGTGGAGTTTGTGGAGCAGCCGATCGCGCGGGAGGGGCGCGGCGCGGAAGACCTGTTGCGCGGGTTGGCGGAGGATTATCCGGTGGAGATCGCGTTGGATGAGTCGTTGGTCGGTGACGGCGACGTGGAGCGATGGCTGGGGGGCGGATGGCGCGGGGTGTTTGTGGTGAAGCCGGCGCTGGTCGGGGATGTGCGCGGGGCGCTGGCGCGGTTGGAGAAGGCGAAGGCGAAGGTGGTGTTTTCGTCGGCGCTGGAGACGGGAATCGGCGCGCGAGCGGCGTTGCGGCATGCGTTCGCGTGGAAAGGCGAGCGGCGCGCGGTGGGATTTGGGGTTTGGCCGTTGTTCGCGGATGGAAGATTCGACGGGCCGGCGGCGGCGCCGTTTGTGCGGCGCGAAGATGTGGAACGAATCGACGTGGAGGCGTTGTGGAGCGCGCTGAGTTGATGCGGTTGCTGCGAGCGACGGGTGTCGCGGAGGAGCGCGACGGCGTGTTTTTTCTGTGTGACCCGCGTTGGGGAGCGGCGGAGCGGGAGCAGGTGCGGTGGTTGCAGGAGCAGCGGGCGGAGGATGGAACGGAGGAAGGATGGGTGTGCGTGCCGACGGGCGGAACGAGTGGCGCGATCAAATTTGCGCGGCATGACGAGCGGACGCTGACGGCGGCCGCGCGCGGATTTGTGGAGCATTTTGGTATTCGGAAAGTGAATGCGGTGGATGTGTTGCCGCCGTTTCACGTGAGCGGATTGATGGTGCGGGTGCGGTGCGCGGTATCGGGCGGGACGCACGTGGCGTGGGAGTGGAAGCGGTTGGAAGGCGGGGAGCGTCCGGTGGTGAAGGAGGACGAAGCGTGGGCGATTTCGCTCGTGCCGACGCAATTGCAGCGGTTGCTGGCGGTGAAGGAGTCGGCGGAGTGGCTGCGGCGATTTCGCGTGGTGTTGATTGGCGGGGCGCCGGCGTGGAAAGAATTGTTGGATACGGCGGCGAAGGCGCGGGTGCGTGTGGCGTTGAGTTATGGAATGACGGAGACGGCAGCGATGGTGGCGGCGCAGCGGCCGGAGGAATTTCTGGCGGGAGATCGCAGCAGTGGAACGGCGATGCCGCAGGCGAAGATTGCGTGCGGAGGGGATGGAACGATCGTGATCGAAGCGGCGTCGTTGTTTCGTGGATACTGGCCGGAATGGCGGGTGGAGCGAAAATTCGAGACGAGCGACTGGGGGGAGTTCGATGCGAACGGACGGCTGCACGTGCACGGGCGGCGCGACGCGGTGATCATCACGGGCGGGGAGAAGGTGAACCCGGCGGAGGTGGAGGCGGCGTTGCGCGGGAGCGGGCAGTTTGAGGATGTCGTAGTCGTTGGCGTGCCGGATGCGGAATGGGGCGCGGCGGTGGTGGCGTGTTATCCGAAGGGTGGGCGCGCGCAGGATTGGGTGGCGGTGGACGCGGCGCTGGCGGGGTTGGCGGGATTCAAGAGGCCGAAGCGGTTTGTGGCGGTGGAGGTTTGGCCGCGGAATGCGCAAGGGAAGGTGAAGCGGTCGGAGCTTGTGCGGGTGGCTGCTGGAAAATAGATTTCCGACCACATGGAGCTGACGAACCTCGAACAGATTTTTGGAGCTCTCCAGTCAGCGGAGGTCCGTTACATCGTTGTGGGCGGGTTGGCAGTCATCGCACATGGATATCTGCGAGCGACGAAAGACATCGATTTGGTGATCGCGCTCGAACCCGAGAACATCCGGCGCGCGATGGACGCTCTTTCAGGGTTGGGTTTTCGACCAAAAGTGCCGGTAAGAGCGGCGGACTTCGGAGATGCGGAAATGCGGCGTCGCTGGATTGAGGAAAAGGGAATGATGGTGTTTCAGCTGGTCAGCGATCGCTTTCCCTTCGAGCCGATCGATGTGTTTGTGCGGGAACCCTTCGATTTTGCGCGTGAGTATCCGCGCTGCATGTGGAAGCAGCTGAATCCGGAGCTGAAGGTGCCCTTCATCAGCGTCGAACAATTGATTGAACTCAAGTTAGGTGCAGGGCGCCCGCAAGACATCGCGGATGTCGCCGAGTTGAAACAGGAGAATCGTCGTGGCTGATCAGGAGAGACAGAACGCTGATGGTTGGAAGTGCGACGGCTGGAACGATGCGGTGGAGAACCGTCGCGCGTTGACTCGGACGATGACGTTTCGGGAGCGGATGGTGTGGCTCGAACGAGTAACGAAGTTCGCGCGGAAACTCGAACGAAGTCCGATTGTCGCTGCGCCGGAAGAAAACCGGGTCCGAGCGGCGGAGGGGAAGGGGACGTATGGATCAGGGGGCGGCGAGCCAGGCGGCGAGGGGAGGCGGTAGGGGGACGCGTTCGCGTTTCGCGGGGGAGGTGGCGACGTGTTCGGTGCGGACGCGGGCGGCGAGTTTTTCGGCGGCGCCCTGCTGTTTGAAGATCTCGTAGCGGATGGCGAAGGAGTTTTCGGAGAGCGGCGTAGGGGTAACGGTGATACGGAGTTTGTCGCCGGGCCGGAGCGGGCGGAGGTAGTCGGCTTCGCTTTTCGAGATGGGGATGACGACGCCGGTGCTGGTAAAGAAGGATTGGAGTTCGATGCCGGCGGCGGCGAGGGACTCTTCGTAGGCCTCGTGGCAGATCGCGAGGTAGTTGGCGAAGAAGACGACGCCGGCGGCGTCGGTGTCGGCGAAGCGGACGGTGCGGGTGTGGCTGAAAGGCATGGGGAGATTTTCGAGTTTCGATTTTGGAATTTCGATTTAGATCACGGGGTGTGACGAAACACGAGATTGCGGATGTGTTGAACGAGATCGCGCTGCTGCTCGAGCTGAAGGCGGAGAATCCCTTCAAGGTGCGGGCGTATCAGGCGGGCGCGCGGGTGGTGGAATCGTTTGAGGAGGCGGAGCTGCAGCGGCTGGTGAAGGACGGCGAGTTGAAGACGGTGAAAGGAATCGGCGATGCATTGGGGCAGAAGATCGCGGAGCTGCACACGACGGGGAAGCTGGAGTTTTACGAGAAGCTGAAAGCGTCGGTGTCGCCGGGGATGGTCGAGTTGTTGCAGGTGCCGGGATTGGGGCCGAAGAAGATCAAAGTGTTGTGCGAAAAACTTGGTGTGGTGGACATCGCGACGCTGACGAAGGCGTGCGAGGAGGGCCGCGTGGCGGAGCTGGCGGGATTTGGGGCGAAGACGCAGGAGAAGATTTTGGCGGGCATCAAGAATCGCGAGGCGTATGGCCGGCGGCATTTGTGGTGGGAGGTGTTTCCGGTGTCGGAGACGATCGTGAAAGGATTGCGCGCGTTGCCGCAGGTGAAGCGGGCGGAGTCGGCGGGGAGTTTGCGACGCGGGGCGGAGACGGTGGGGGATTTGGATTTTATCGTGGCGGCGACGGACGTGGAGCCGGTGGTGGATTGGTTTGTGGGTTTGGCGGGCGTGAAGGAGGTGACGGCGCGCGGCGAGACGAAGGCGAGTGTGAGGTTTGTGACGGGGCTGCAGGCGGATTTGCGGATCGTGCCGGAGGAGCAGTTTGTTTTTGCGCTGCACCACTTCACGGGCTCGAAGGATCACAATGTGCAGATGCGTCAGCGGGCGCTGGCGCGCGGGTTGAGTTTGAGCGAGTGGGGGTTGTCGGCGGTCGCTGACGGGAGTTCCGAGTTAGGGGTTTCGGGTTCCGGGTTGGAGGGGCCGGAAGGGGAGAAGAAGCGGAAAGGGCCGAAGCGGGCGGGGGGGAATGAGTCGGTGGTGGTGGCGGATGAGGCGGAGTTGTTCAACGCGCTGGGGTTGGCGTTTGTGCCGCCGGAGTTGCGCGAAGGTGTTGGGGAGATTGAAGCGGCGGAGAAGGGGGAGCTGCCGCGTTTGGTCGAGATGATCGATTTGCGCGGGACGTTTCATTGTCACACCACGGCGTCGGATGGACGGAATACGTTGAAGGAAATGGTGGCGGCGGCGGAGGCGCTGGGGTGGGAGTATTTCGGGATCGCGGATCACTCGAAATCGAGTGTGCAGGCGAAAGGGCTGACGGAAGAACGCTTGCTGGCGCAGATCGCGGAAATCGAGACGTTGAACGCGAGCGGGAAGTTCAAGACGCACGTGTTCAGTGGGACGGAGTGCGATATTTTGCCGGACGGGCGGCTGGACTATGATGACGCTTTGCTGGCGAAGTTGGATTACGTGGTGGCGTCGGTGCACAGCACGTTTTCGCAGGATGAGGCGACGATGACGGCGCGGATCGTTCGCGCGATCGAGCATCCCCGGACGACGATGCTCGGGCATTTGACGGGGCGGATTTTGTTGCGGCGGGAGCCTTATAAAGTGGATGCGAGAAAGGTGATCGATGCGGCGATCGCGAATGGCGTGATCATCGAGATTAATGCGAGCCCGTGGAGGCTCGACATGGAGTGGAAGCATTGGCGGAAGGCGGCGGAGCGGGGATTGCTGACGTCGATCAATCCGGATGCGCACGAGACGGGGGAGCTGGCGTATGTGCGCGCGGGGGTGAATGTGGCGCGGAAGGGCTGGCTGACGCGGGAGCAGGTTTTCAACACGCGAAACCTCGCCGACGTAAGAGCGTATCTAAAAAACAAGCACGGACGGACGTAGTGAGATAGGCCGGAGCGGCAGTTTGGGGGCGGACGTTAAAGGAACTGTAAAATCCGTCCGTTAAAATGATCAGGGGTCGATTCCTGGCATTCAGGCTGCAATAGCTTGCGTCATGGTTGCGGCGACATCCCAGCATCGGCCTACGCGCATCGTCCATGAGGCGAGCGGTATTCACGTGCTGAGGGGCGACTCGATTGTGGGTCGGATTGCGCGCGACGAGGTCGTGGGGGCTTATCGATATTTTCCCGGAGCGGACAACGACGTGGCCTTCGTTTTCGAGCACAACAGCCTGTCGATGTTGTTGCGGCTGATCGAAACGCGGTCGTGGGAGGCGGAGTTGCGGCGGATCGGGGGCGTTTGAGGAATTCGATCTGCCGGTTGGGGCGCGGCGGGAGTTGAGCGGCGTTTAGCGGGCGTGCGCGCAGTGGCGGCAGTCGCGGGATTCGGCGCGGTGCACGCAGATGCCGCAGAAGGCTTCGATTTCTTCGCGGCCGAGCAGACGGGTGGCGCGAACGATCTCGGCGAGATCCTGTTCGCTTCGGAAGTGGGGCGGTTGGTCGGCTTGGAGGAGGACGAGTTCTTCGAGGAGAGCTTGTTCCGCGGCTTTGAAATGGGCGAGGTAGGGATTGCGGTTGCAGTCGCAAACGGGGAGCGCGATTCGGCGGGCTTCGCGCAGCGTGAGGGGAGGGACGCGGGATTGCTCGAGCTCGCAAAAGATTTCGTCGAGCGCGCCGGGAATGAGGCGCGACATCGCGTCGGGCAGGGCGAGCGGGGTGTTGACGGGCTCGACGCGCAGCAACGTTTCCCATCGTTGTTGGATGGTGGCGCGTCGCTGACGCAAGGCGTCGAGGATTTCAGGGCACATACGTGGCAGTATAGTGCGGGCAGGGCGGGGCGACTGCTCTTCTGTTGCGGAAAACGCCTCATCTTTTGCCGTTGATCGGCGATTTGGGGCCGAGCGGCGGCTTGCGTGAGACGTGTGGCGACGGCAAAACGACGGCGCATGATCACGACCCGGGCGCGCGGCCTGGCCAATCTTCACGCGGGTGCGACGACGCTGTTTGTAGGCGTCTTTTTTTGGTTCTACGCGCACCTGATTTATCACGTCCCCTTTGTGCGGCTGAGCCGGGACGTGAACCTCATCCCGTATTTTTTGTGCATGGTGGGTGGGATGGTGTTGTCGTCGCGGGAAATCGTGCGACTGGCGGCGCGGTTTCACGTGTTGAACTGGGTGGATGCGGCGCGGTTGGCGGGGCGGCAGACGGCGTTGATGGCGCTGCTGACCTTTACGATGATGTTTGCGACGCAGGATCGCAGCATCAGCCGATTGTTTCTTGGGACGTTTCTGGTGTGGGGCTGGCTTGGGCTGACGCTGCTGCATGCGCGGTTGCCCCGGATGCTCGCGCGGATGGTGTTTCAGAAAGGGCATCGGTTGCCGACGGTGTTCATCGGGCGGGCGGAGTCGTTTTCGACCTTGAACGACTGGATCGGGCACAAGGAGATGCTGGGGATTTTTCCGGTCGGCGTGTTGTCGGACGATGCGCAGGCGGCCAATGCGATGCCGGCGGGAGTGCCGTGGCTGGGCGCGGCGGGGGAGCTGGATAGCGTGTTGGCGGCGGGGCAGGTGGCGCAAGTGGTGTTGTTGGAGTTTCCGACGAGCGACGCCGAGGCGCGGAGGATCATCCAAGGGTGTCAGGACGCCGGATGCCGGCTGTTGATTCACAACAATCTCGAAGAACGCTACACGCATCCGCTGGTGCCGATCACGGAGGAAGGCCGGCATTTTTATACGCTGCGGGAGGAGCCGCTGGAGGATCCGTTGAACCGGCTGGCGAAGCGGGCGTTCGACGTGGCGCTGGCGCTGCCCGTGGTGGTTTTCGTGCTGCCGCCGCTTTGCCTGTGGGTGTGGATAATGCAGCGGATGCAGGCGCCGGGGCTGCTGTTTCACATTCGCGAACGACGCGGGATGCGGGGAAACGCGTTTGCGATGATCAAATTCCGCTCGATGTATTCAGGAAACGGTGACGAAGCGGCGGAGGCGCAGCAGGCGCGGCCGGAGGACGAGCGGATTTTTCCCTTTGGGCGATTTTTGCGGAAGCGCAGCCTGGATGAGTTTCCGCAGTTTTGGAACGTGCTGCGCGGCGAGATGAGCGTGGTCGGGCCGCGGCCGTATATGCCGATGCTGGACGAGGAGTTTCGGCAGCAGACGAAAGCGTATCGAACGCGGCATTTGGTGAAGCCGGGGATCACGGGACTGGCGCAAAGCCTGGGGTTGCGCGGCGAGATTCTGGAAAGCGAGATGCTGCGCTGCCGGCATCATTGGGATGTGCACTACATCACGCACTGGTCGTTCTGGCTGGATCTGCAGATCACGGCGAAGACGCTGGGGCAGGTGTTTTTCCCGCCGAAGACGGCGTATTGAAGGAAACGCCGAAAAGCGGACATGCTGAAAAGCTGAAAGAGAGGGAAAGCGTTGCAGGATGGCGGGGAGCGGGGCTTGCTCGCGGGCCATGTCGAAAGGTTCGGAATTGATTCTGGCGTCGGCTTCGCCGCGGCGAAAGGAGTTGCTCGGGCAGCTGGGCTTGCCGTTTTCGGTGGTGGTCGCCGATGTGACGGAGCACGAAGAAGAGACCACGGATCCGCGGACGATGGTGACGCATAATGCGGCGTTGAAGGCGGACTGGGTGGCGGCGCGGAGTCCGGACGCGTGGGTATTGGGTGCGGATACGACGGTGTTTCTCGATCATCTGGTGTTGAACAAGCCCCGCGATTTGGAGGAAGCGCGCGCGATGTTGAAGCGGCTGGCAGGGCGGACGCACACGGTGTTCACGGGCGTGGCGTTGCGGAACGTCGGGCGGGCGGTGCGTATTGATGAAGGTGTTACAAGCGAAGTGACCTTCAAGCGGTTCGACGATGCGACGATCGACGCTTACTTTCGGATCGTGAATCCGTTGGACAAGGCGGGCGCCTACGGGATTCAGGAAGGGCGCGAGTTGATCATCGAAAGATGGAAAGGCTCGTTCACGAACATCATGGGGCTGCCGATGGAGCTCACGAAACAAATTTTGACGCGGGTGGGTCTTCTGGCTGAGTTGTCGACTCCAGCCGGACCTTCATGAACGACCTGCTTGTATCGCCTTCGCCTGCGACCTCGCTGCGGCGGTTTGCTGCGCGGATGCGGAACGATCCGGACACGCGGTCGACGTTGATCGGCGTGCTCGGGGTGTTGTTGGTGCACCTGTTGTTGTTCCTGGTGGGGCCGCATGCGTTGAAGGTGGAGAGCGGCCCGAGCGTGCTGCGGGAGCATTCGTCGTCGCGCGAGTTCAACATCGAAATCGCGCCGGACGAGTATGTGCAGCAGAAGGAGGAAGAGCCGCCGCCGACGAATTTCGTGGAGGCGAATCCGAATGCGCCGGACAACGTGCCGGATCGGACGAATAATTTTGCGGCGCAGAATCAGCAAGTGGCGCAGGAGACGCCGACGCCGGATGGCAAGAGCGATCGCCCGGCGACGGAAGGGCGGACGGATGTGCAATCGACGCAGATCGTGGATGGATCGTTGACGCAGCAGCTCGAGCAATTGCCGACGCCGCCATCGATTCAAGGGCAGGACGAACAGCAGCAGGCGGAGGCGGCGCCGCGACAGGAGCAGATTCCTTTGCCGGGATTCGAGAAAACCGAAGGCGACAACCAACACGCTTACGGGAGCAATATCGCGAAGTTTGCGGAACGATCCGAAGCGGTGCCGGAACATGTGGAAGGGGCGAAGGAAGGGCCGACGCACGGCACCTCGGCGCAGCCGCGGATCGATCCGAAGAATCCTCGTCCGCGTCCGCAGATTGTGCGCCAGCAGCAAGTCCGGCCGGCGGTGTTTCAGGAGAACAAATTCGGGACGTCGAACATCGGTCTCGCGGCGTGGAATGCGAAGTGGAGCAATTACGGGCAATACCTGCAGAAGCTGATCGACACGGTGCAAATCCAGTGGGAGCGCATCCTGTATGAAAGCCGGTTGTATCCGGTGAATGGAACCAGCGTGAAAGTGGTGTTCGTGTTGAATTCGAAAGGCGAAATCGCGCGGATCGTGAACGTCGAAGGCACGGCGGGGCAGCAAGCCGAGAAGGCCTGCGCGAGCGCGATCACGTCGCGGGCGCCGTATGGTCCATGGACGGACGACATGATGGCGGTGCTCGGCGAAGAGCAGGAGCTGACGTTCAACTTTTACTATCAGTGAGCGCGGCGGAGAGCTTCTGGGCGAGGCTGCCGGTGGGCCGCGGCGTGGAAGTGATCGCGAGCGACGCGAACGGCCTTGCGGCGCTCAATAAACCGGCGGGAGTGTTGTCGCATCCGAACGAAGCGCGGGACCGCGCGCGATCGCTGTTGGTGGCGGATTACGATGCGCAAGCGGAGTCGTTTGCGTGGAGGGAGGAAGGGGCGGAGCGGCCGGGGCGTTTGTGGTTGTTGAACCGGCTGGATTCGGCGACCTCGGGCGTGATCCTGGTGGCGAGGGACGAGGCGCTGGCGCGGGAGATTCGGGCGCAATTCAAGCGGAAGCAGGTGACGAAGATTTACCAGGCGCTTGTATTCGGAAAACCGATGCGGGCGGCGGAAGTCTGGCGGGATCTGCTGGCGGTGCAGAAGGCGGGTGGGCGGATTCGCACCAGCGCAGCGGCGGGCAATGTGCCGGCGGAATGCTTGATGAAGCTCGTGACGACTCGAACGGGCGCGGACGTGCTGTCGTTGTTGCAACTCGAGCCGCGAACGGGGCGCAGTCATCAGTTGCGGGTGCAGTGCGCGAAACGCCGGCTGCCGATCGTGGGCGACCAGACGTATGGAGATTTTGGACACAATCGCGCGTTCGCGAAGCGGACGGGAGAGAAGCGATTGTTTCTGCACTCGATGGAGACGCGATTTCGTTACGAGTGGAAAGGGCGGACCTTCGATTTCGCGGCAAGGGCGGAGTTGCCGGAGGGGTTTCGGGTGGCGTTGGGGTGAGGGCGGGTGGGGCTTGCGGGGTTATTCGAGTGGAGTCGTGGCTCTTTCTGGTTGAGGCGGAGACGAGGCAGCGGAGGCGGACGCTTTTTCCTGTTGCCGGCGTTTGCGCAATCGGAGGCTGCGGAAGAACAAGGCGCCGGCGATCCAGAGCAGGATGAGGCCGACGGGATAGGCGAGCACGCGAGGGAAGAGAACGAAGAGCGCGGCTAGAACGAGAAGGCCGAGGGCGGTCCAGACGAGCAGCCGCGTTTCGATGGGCTCCATCTCGCGTCGGTTGGTGAGCACGGCGCCCACCACGTTGCCGATGCGCACTGCGCCGGCGGCGGCGCGCGAGGCGCTGCCCTTGCGGTCGCGAGAAAGGCTGCTGTGGGTGGACTGGTTCTTGGCCAGTCGGCGTTTCTTGTGGAGGACGATCTCGGTGGAATTGGCGAGATCGTCGAGATACATCGCCTCCATCTGCGCTGCGAAACCCTCGTCCTCGACGACGGCGTCGAGCTCGCAGTTGCCGATCCAACTCGCGAAGTTGAGGTTGGTGGAGCCGACACGAGCCCAGCGACCATCGACGACGGCGGACTTGGCGTGCAGCAGCGAGCCGTTCCATTCGAAAATGCGAACCCCGGCGTTGAGCAGTGGGCGGTAGCCGGTGCGCGACATGATTTTGAGCAGCGGTATGTCGGAGGCGCGGGTGAAAAGCATGCGCACGTCGACGCCGGCGCGAGCGGAAGTAACGAGCGCCTGAACATACGTCGGTGCGCCGAGATAATAGGCGTCGGTCAACCACACTCGTTTGCGGGCGAACGCGACGACGAGTTGATCGAGTCGAAACGTGCCGGACGCGGACGGGTCGCTGGCGACGATGCGAAGCGGGATGTTGCCGGCGGGTGAGATATCGGAGGCGGTGGGGAGCTCTTCTTCCGGAACGGGGGTGCCGAGCGTGGCCCAGCTGCGAGCAAAGGATTGCTCCATGTCGGCGATGGCGGGCCCGCGGATTTCGACACCGGTGTCGCGCCAGGGCGCGATTTTTTTCGCGGGGTTGCCGCACCACATGTCGGCGATGCAAAGCCCGGAGATGAACCCGATCTCGCTGTCGATCACGAGGAGCTTGCGGTGGTCGCGCGAGATCCAGCCCAGCGGGGATTCGATGCGTGGAGGATTGTAGCAGCGGACCTCGACGCCGCCGGTGCGAAGGCGTTCCCAGAATGCGCGGGAGGCTTTGCGGAAGACGCCGAGCCAATCGTAGATCAAGCGGACGGTGACGCCCGCTTGGGCGCGTTCGATCATGGCGTCGGCGAAGCGATTGCCGATGTCGTCGTCGGCCAGGATGTAGTTCTCGAAGTGGATTCGCGATTTGGCGGCGGCGATGGCGGCGAGCCAGGCGGCGTAGTTTTCGCCGGCATCCTTGAGGAGACGAACGTGATTGCCGCCGATCAGCGGGGCGTTGGTGCTGCGCTCGAAGGCTTGTTGGGCGAGGTCTCGGGCGCTGAGCGAGCCGTGGAGCCCGCGACGGGTGGGGTTGGGAGATTCGCGGGAAGGAGTGCTCATGAGCGGTCGCAACGCTTTGACAGCGGATTATGTAATTGGCTTCACCACCGCGAAGAAGAGACGCCGGCGGGGTGGTCTCTGGTGAAGCGCTGCATTTTTGGGGTTTTCTTTTCCCTCAAGGCAGTTTCCCGTAACGGGCGTTCGTCACGGAAGGGTGGCCGAGTGGTTTATGGCTCCAGTCTTGAAAACTGGCGTGGGTGAAAGCTCACCGTGGGTTCGAATCCCACCCCTTCCGCCACGCTCATTTGGGCGAGCGGCCATAAAAGAACGCCAGCCAGATGCCGAGGGCGAGCAGGAGCACGAGCCACCAGAGGTAACGAAGCTCGCGTGCGGCGAGTTCGAAGAAGGCGAGCAGGCGCGGGAAAAAGAGGGCGGAGCCGACGATGACGACGGCTCCGGCAATTAATAACAGGGTGCGTCGCGGTGAGCGGCTCATTCTAGCGTCGCGCGGGCGCGGCGGCGCCGGGCGTCGTGGGCAGACCGAGCGGGAGGAGGATGTTGGCGCCACCGCCGCCTTCGCCGCCGGAGCCGCCGATCACGAGAGGAGCTTTGCCGTCCCATTTTTCGACGATCTGGAGTTGAATGAGGCCGGGATTATCGCGGATCGCTTCGGCGCGGATGCGGATCGCCTCGGCCTCGCCCTTGGCGCGGATGATGGCGGTGTCGGCCTCGATCTGGGCTTTTTGTTGGGTGAAGCGGGCCTTCGCGGCTTCCTGTTCCTGAACCATCTTCGATTCGATGGCGGCTTCGAGTTCCTTCGAGAGGACGATGTCTTCGACGACGAGATCCTCGATGACGAGCAGCGTGCCGATTTTTTCGCGGGCGGCGACGAGCGCGCGGGATTTGATTTCCTCGCGCTTCTTGACGATCTGCTCGGCGCTTTGGAGGGCGGTGACTTCCTTGAGCGCTTCCTGGACGCGCGGAGCGATGAGGCTGTCGAACGGGTCGCCGGCGTATTCCTTGTAGATGCGGACGACGGATGATTCGGGGATGCGGTAGAGCAGGCGCAGGTTCATGTTCACCTGCTGCAGATCGGAGGAGTAAGTTTCCGACGGAAGCTGGCGGGCCATCTGGCGGACGGGCACGTAGATGATGTGAGTGATGAACGGCGCCTTGGTGCCGAAGCCCTCGGGTTTGAAGTCGTCGCTGACCTTTCCGAGCGTCACTTGAACGCCGCGGAAACCCGGCTCGACGACGTAAGTGCCTTGGGCCGCAAAAATGATGAGGGCCAAAACAATGATGCCGAAGCCGATGAGTTTGCCGAAGTTTGGAGTCATGACGCATGCGAAGGCACGCGCGGTGTCGTCGCAAGCGATGATTGCGGCGGTGGAATAATTTAGCGGGCGTTCCAAGGATCGCGCGCGATCCAAGGTCGCCTGCAAGCAGGCTCCTACTGCGGCGAAAAGGCGACGCGCCAGATTGTGTTGGAGGCGTCGTCGCTGACGAGAAGCGCACCGTCGCGGGCAACGGTCACACCGACGGGGCGGCCCCAGACGTCGCCGTTCTCGGTGACGAAACCGGTGAGGAAGTCTTCGTATTCGCCCGTGGCGCGACCGTTTTCGACGGGAACCATGATGACCTTGTAGCCGGTGCGTTTGGCGCGGTTCCAGGAGCCGTGTTCCGCGGCGAAGATCTGGCCGCGGTAGCGGGAGGGAAATCGATCGCTGTCGTATTAGAAGACGAGATCGAGCGAGGCGGAGTGGGCTTGTATCAGAACATCGGGGGCGATCACCTGCGAGGCGAGTTCGGGCTTCTTGCCTTGGTGGCGCGGGTCTTGGTTGGGCCCGAGGTAAAACCAAGGCCAGCCGTAGAAGCCGTCTTCTTTGACGCGGGTGATGTAGTCGGGGGGAAGATCGTCGCCGAGGCCATCCCGCTCGTTGACGGAGGTCCAGAGAGCGCCCGTGGACGGATCGATGGCGAGACCGACGGGATTGCGAATGCCCCAAGCGTAAACGCGGCCGTTTTTTCCGTCGGGATCGTAGGCGAAGATGCGGGCGCGGCGGTCTTCGGCTTTGTCGTCGTCGACATTGGAAAGAGAGCCCACGGAGACGAAGAGGGTTTTGCCGTCTTGGGAAAAGACGATGTCGCGCGTCCAATGACCGCCGCCGGTGAGACGGCCGCCCGAGGAGATGTCGGGGACGATGGTTTCGGCCTGGCCGCGGGCGCGAAGATCGCCGGAGCGGTAGGGAAAGCGGACGACGGAGCCGGTGTTCGCGATGTAAACGAATTGGGGATCGTTGCCGGAAGGATGGAAGGCGATGCCGAATGGTTGTTTGAGGTTGTCGGCGAAGAGCTCGTTCACGTCGGCGCGCCCGTCGTTGTCGGTGTCGCGCAACACGCGGACGCGATGCGATTCACTTTCGGCGACGAAGATGTCGCCATTGGGCGCGGTGACGATGACGCGCGGCTGTTTCAGGCCCTCCGCGAATTCGGTGACGCGAAAACCCTCGGGAGCGCGAGGCAAAGCTCCGGACGGACGAGGGACCTGGCGCGGACCGTTGCGAGCGGATTCGGTGGCGTAGGGCGCAGGGAGATCGTCGACGGTGATCTTGCGGCGAACGCCGGGGGCGTCCTGGCTCCAGTCGCCCATCGCGGCGCGACCGGTGAGGAGCTCGGCGGCGAAAAGGGATGAAACGAATCCGCCGCCCGCGACGGCGAGAGCGACGACGCGAACGGCGGAGAGCGAAATCATTTGCCGAACACCTTCTTCACGTCGCCGGTCTTCTTTTGGACCTTGCCCTCGAGTTGGTCGGCGCGGCCCTCGTCGCGAAGTTTCGGATCGTTGGCGGCTTCGCCGATGCCGGCCTTGGCTTTGCCGACGAGATTCTTGGTGTGACCTTCCACTTTGTCCTGGGTGCTTGTTTTCATGGGAGGACGGACCGAGGACGGCGGGGCGCGGTTCCGAGGGGTGGTGGGTGGAAGCACGCGTGACGTTACCGAGGCTGGCGTCGGCAATCCTCCCGATGGCGGGGAGTTGCGCATCAGGTAGGTTGAAAGATGGCTGAACCGAAAACGTTCGAGAGAGATCGCGTGCGGGAGAACACGGCCACGGAGATCAACGACCGCATCGATGCGGGTATCCGGGAAACGGTGACGCGTTACGCGACGGCGTCGCCGCGCGAGATTTCGCAGCGCATCGGCGAGCTCGAGGCGGAGTGGGACATCGAGCGGGTGTTGGAGGCGAATGCGGCGAGCCTGGCGTTGTCGGGCGTGTTGTCCGCGGCGATGGGCCGGCGGCGGGGTTTGGTGCTGGCGACGGGGGTGCTGGGATTTCTGTTGTATCACGCGACGCAAGGATGGTGTCCGCCTTTGCCGATTCTGCGGCGCTTCGGAGTGCGGACGCGGCGGGAGATCGAACGCGAGAAGTTCGTGTTGAAATACCTGCGGGGAGATTTCGAAGGGTTGTCGATGCAACGGGCGCGGAAGGCGCCGGGGAAGGTGCTCGACGCGGTGGCGCAGTAGAGGAGGGAACGCGGAGCTTTCGGCTTTCAGGTTTCCGGGTTCGCGGCTTTAACGCTGCGGTGATCCGGCTGCGACTTGCTCTTCTTTTCAGTTTCACGGGCTTTGCTTTGTTGGCGACGGCGCGGGCGTCGTTGAGTGGAGTCGATAGCGGTTTTACCGCGAGGGAGCTCATTCGCACGACGGATGCGGCGGTGTTGAAGCAGTGGGCGGGGACGCGCCCGTGGATCCGGATTCGGAGGTTGCCGGATCCGTCGAATCCGCAGCGGGCGCAGGATGTGATTCCGGAACGCGAGGCGTTGCGGCAGCTGAAAGAGATGGGCTTCAAGCCGGTGCCCTTCGTGCGATGGGCGCCGGCATCGTGGGCGCACGGGGTGAGGGAGGGCGGTGGGCAGCGCCTGCCGCTGGATTTGCGGGAAGCGTTTGAACGGGCGAAGCGAATTGCGGAGACGTATGGCGATGTGGTGGCGGGGCTGGAGTTCGAGAACGAGCCGGACATCAACTTCGTCGATGAGAACGCGGAGACGTATGCGGCTTTCCATAAAGCGTGTTATTTGGGAGTGCGCGCGGCGGATGTGGGGGCGTCGGTGGAGTGGGTGGGGACGCTGACCGGAGTGGGCGGCGGGATCTCGATGCCCGTGGTGAATCCCGGGCGGCGCCCCCTGGCGATCATGGCGCCGCTGGCGTTGCCGCCGGGACCGTTTTTCGAGCAGTTGGTGGAAAATCGGTTCTTCGATTACACCGATGTTTTCAACTATCACTACTACGGACACGCGGATGATTTCAGCGCGGTGTATCGGCAATTTGAGGACGCGATGCGTCCGTTGGGACGGCGGAGCGCAGAGAAGCCGGAACCGAAGGCCAAGACGCGGCGATTGCCGGTGATGTTGACGGAGTATGGATTTAGCGGAGTGAGCGGGCCGGAGCGATATGGGGCGGCGGTGCGCGTCGAGCAGTGGCGATGGTTTCGCGATGTCGGGGAGCAAATCCGGGAGCTGAGGATCGCGGCGCCGATGGCTTTTTATCTGCCGCCTTATTACGAGCGGAAACAGATCGAGTTCGGGATGACGGTGAAGCCGGCGAAGGCGGAGGCGGACGATGGCCGCGTGGAAAAAGCGGGAGTGGAAAAGTTGGGATCGGGAACGCAGAGTGCGGGTGGATTGATTTTTCGACCGGAGGATTTCGGGGCGGAAAAAGTGGAACCCTGGATGGAGCGGATCGGCGCGAAAGTGGGCGGAAACGAGGCGTTGCCGGCGCTGGCGTGGTTGTGGGATGCGGCGGAGCGGCAACCGTATCGGCCCCGGGATTGGGAGATCGAAGCGGCGGAGGTGTCGCCGATCGTGATCGACGTGATTGCCGGCGCCGGGCTGGTGCAGCTGAAGCGTTATAACGGTTACATGCTCTCGGGAGCGGAAGGCGCGGGAGAGTTTGCGATCTACAATTTTTCGGAAAACGAGGTGCGAGGGAAGCTGCGGTGGGAATCGGCGGAGGGGACGCGCATAACGTTGAGTATCGATGAAAGCATGACGCTTCCGCCGAAAGGGCGAGTCGCGGTTCCGTTCACGGTGGTTTGCGGATCGACGGTGATGTCGGGAACGAAGGTGAAGGTGGTGTTTGAGCCGGAGCAGCGAGGCGTGGTCTCGGCGGTGTTGGCGACGCAGGTGTTTCCCCGGACCGAAGGCATGACGGCGCACGTGCTGCAGCGATTCGATCACGCGGAGGAAATGGCGTCGCGAAACCGCGAGATCCTGGCGAGTCGTCCGCGGGCGAGCGATGAGCGGCGATTGACGCCTGCGGGCAGGTGGCTGACCTCGGCTCACGCGCGCGTGGAGGAATCGTCGGGCACGCGCTGGCGATTGGTGGGAAGCGAGTTCAAGCGCGGGCCGAAGGTGGGGCGGGCGACTTTCGAACTTCCGTTGCCGGACAACTTCGTGTTTCCCGAACAATCGGCGCTACGGATGTCTTACAGGCTGGCGGCGGCGGAAGGAAAAGATGCGGACTCGGACGAGAGCGTGTTTCTCGAAGTGTATCTTCGCACCGAGAACGGAAATCTCTTTGTGGTGTGGCCGTGGCTTCGAGCGACCTCGCGGTGGGGCGGCTACCTCGAGTTGAAAGCGAACTACACGATGATGTTTCAGTCGCGAGCGAACCTGCCCTGGCGCTTTGCGGAGAACCGGCCGGTGGCGCTCGTGTTTTCGTTTTACTCGCCGACGATGGAAGGGGCGGTGGTGGAGATCGACCGGCCGGAAATTGTGCGGATCGGACGTTGAGAAAGGTTGCTGCGGGCCGGATCAGTTTTTCGTGCGGAGCCGGCTTTGGCGTTCCATGGCGGCCCAGCGGAGAGTGATCGCGAGAACGGCGGCGACGGTGAGGAGAATTGCGGGATTGTGAAACGGGAAGTCGGCGAAAGCGGCGAAGGCGACCAAGGATGAGGCGCCGACAAACACGAGGAGTGCGGGCTGGGAAAAGATGGCGGAGCGGCGGAGGGAGACTCCGATACTCGTCACGAGCGCTCCCGCGAGGAGGATGCCGGCCCATCCTCCCTCGGCATAGAGCTCGGCGTAGTCGTTGTGGGCATGTTCCCAGAACAATCGTCGTTCGGTGCGCTGCTTTTTGACCCACACCGGGGTCGTGTAGATCTCCGGGTAGTTCCGTTGAAACCACAGGAAAACGTAACGGTAGTTGC
>JAFAAS010000146.1 GCA_023426435.1 Verrucomicrobiota bacterium
CACCGCATCTTGCCGGTATTGCTCCGTGAACTTGCGACGGCGCGCTGCGCCGTCTGAACTTGATTGGGTCATTGGTAGGCTCTCTTTCTTGAGCCCAACTCGTGTCCGTCAAACCGGGGCAACCTCACTGCGGCGTTTTCTCTGTGCCTCTGTGTCTCTGTGGTTCGGATCCTGCCTCTAGGATGCGGGTTGTTCGCGGAGTGGGGCGGGACGGCGGCGGGAGAAGGTGGCGCGGAGGCGGAGGCGGGCGCGGTCGAGCCAGAGGTAAACAACCGGGACGGTGTAGAGCGTGAGGAGCTGGCTGACGAAGAGGCCGCCGACGATGGCGAGGCCGAGCGGGCGGCGCATTTCGACGCCCTCGCCGGTGGCGAGGACGAGCGGCAGTGCGCCGAGGAGCGCGGCGATGTTGGTCATCAGGATCGGACGGAGACGGAGCAGCGCGGCTTCGTAAATGGCGTCGCGCGGCGAGCGGCCGTCGGCGCGTTCGGTGGCGAGCGCGAAGTCGATCATGAGTATCGCATTTTTCATTACGATGCCGATGAGGAGGAACAGGCCGAGGAGCGCGATGAGGGTGAACTCGGTGTCGGTCAGGCGCAGCGCGAGAAGCGCGCCGAGTCCGGCGGACGGAAGGGTTGAAAGAATCGTGAGCGGGTGGACGGTGCTTTCGTAGAGGATGCCGAGGACGAGATAGACGGCGACGAGGACGCCGAGGATGAGGAGCGGTTGTTTTTGCAGGCTTTGTTGAAACGTCTGCGCGGTGCCGCCGAGCGTGCCCTGAATCTGCGAAGGCAACATGATTTCGGCCATGGCTTGGTCGATGGCGGCGAGGGCTTGTTCGAGCGAGACACCGGGCGCGAGGGAGAAACCGACGTTTTCGGAGGCGAACTGGCTGCGGTGGTTAACGCGGTCGTTGACGAGGGAGAAGTCGTAGCGCGTGAAGGCGGAGAGCGGGATGCGCTGGCCGTCGCGGCCGATGACCTGGACCTGGTCGAGGACGACGGGGTCCTGGGTGTATTCCGGCGTGAGCTCCATCACGACGCGGTATTGGTTGAGCGGATTATAGATCGTGGAAATTTGGCGCTGGCTGAAGGAGTTGTTCAGCACCTGCGTGATCATCTGCATGTCGACGCCGAGGCGGCGCGCGGCTTCGCGATCGATCGTGAGCGTGACCTGTTTGGCGCCTTCGTCGGAAGGGCCGTCGACGTCGGTGAGCTCCGGGAGCGTCTGGAGTTTCGTGGCGACTTTGGGGGCCCATTGGCGGAGCAGGTGAAGGTCGTCGGAGAGCAGCGTGAAATCGTAGGAGCCGGAGTTTCCGGTGCGCGGCATCTGGATGTCTTGGGAGACGCTGAGCCAGAGATTGCCGCCGGCGACGGGCGGGAGGGAGCGGCGGATGCGGTTGACGACCTCGGAGGCGGACACGCCGCGCTCGTCGAGCGGTTTGAGGCGGATCATCATCCAGGCGTTGCTGAGACCGCCGCCGCCGCCGCTCATGCCGGCGACGTCGGCGATGGCGGGATCTTGCAGGAGGATTTGGCGGTAGGCCTCGATCTTCGGCTGCATGATTTGGAAGGAGAAACCGTCGTCGCCGCGGACCCAGCCGTTGAGCTGGCCGGTGTCTTGTTCGGGGAGGAAGCCTTTCGGGATCGTGACATACATCGCGACGTTGAGCGCGATGGTGCCGAAGAAGATGAGGAGCATCAGCGTGGGATGGCGGAGGGTCCACGTGAGCGAGCGCGAGTAGAGGTGGCGGACGGCGTTGAAGGAGCGCTCGCTGAGATTGCGGAGGCCCCAGCGCGGGTAGGGGAGCCGGGAGGACGAAAGGCTCACGCCTTCCGCTACGGGCCGCTTCGCTTTCAGCCAGCGGGAGCAGAGACTCGGCGTGAGGGTGAGAGAGACGGCGAGCGAGACGAGCATCGCGGCGGCGAGCGTGATGGAGAACTCACGGAAGAGACGTTCGACGAGCCCGCCCATGAAGAGGATCGAGATGAAGACGGTGACGAGGGAGAGGTTCATCGCGAGGAGCGTGAAACCGACTTCACCGGCGCCGCGAAGGGAGGCGCGCAGAGGGGAAAGACCGTTCTCGATGTGGCGGGAGATGTTTTCGAGGACGACGATGGCGTCGTCGACCACGAGTCCCGCGGCGACGATGAGCGCCATCAGCGAAAGGTTGTTCAGCGAAAACCCGTAGAGATACATGATCGCGAACGAACCGATGAGGGAGACGGGGATCGCGAGCGAAGGGATGAGGGCGGCGCGGGCGTTGCCGAGGAAGAGCAGGACGACGAGCATCACGAGACCGGCGGCGAGAATGAGCGTGAAGCGGGCCTCGTGGAGCGTGGCGCGGATGCCCGGCGAGCGGTCCATGATGACATCGAGGTTGGCGTCGCCCGGGAGAAGGGCGCGGAGTCCGGGGAGCTGGTCTTTGATGTTGTCGATCGTGGCGACGATGTTGGCGCCGGGCTGGCGCAGGACCATGAGGAGGACGGCGGGCCGGTGATTGTGGAAGCCGCTGGCGTAGCGATTTTCGACGGAATCGGTGACGAGCGCGACGTCGCTGAGGCGAACGGGCGCGCCGTCCTTGTAGCGGATGATGAGCGGGCGGTATTCGGCGGCGCGGCGGAGCTGGTCGCTGGTTTGGACCTGCCAATGGCGTTCGCCGGACTCGATCATCCCGCGTGGGCGCAGGGAGTTGGTTTCGGTGATGGCGCGGCGGACCTCGTCGAGCGCGATGCCGTGGTGGGCGAGGGCGTTGGGATTGAGTTGGATGCGAACGGCCGGAAGAGAGCTGCCCCAGACCTGGACCTCGCCAACGCCGTTCACCTGGGAAAGTTTTTGGGCGAGGATGGTGGACGCGGTGTCGTAGAGATCGCCCGGAGCGAGGTTGGGCGAGCTGAGCGCGAGGCCGAGGATGGGCGCTTGGGACGGGTTGATTTTGCGATAGCTCGGATTGCGCGGCATGCCGGACGGGAGTTGTCCGCGGGCGGCGTTGAGTGCGGCTTGGACGTCGCGGGCGGCGTCGTCGATGTCGCGATCGAAATCGAATTCGAGCGTGATGTTGGAGGAGCCCTGGCTGCTGTTGGAGCGGATGCCGGTGATGCCGGCGATGCTGCCGAGCGCGCGTTCGAGCGGCGTGGCGACGCTTGAGGCCATCGTTTCGGGGCTGGCGCCGGGGAGCTGCGCGTAAACCTGGATCGTCGGGAAATCGACCTGCGGCAGCGGCGCGACGGGCAGCAGCGTGTAGGAGAGGGCGCCGAGAAGGACGATCGCGATCGCGATGAGTGCGCTGGCGATCGGGCGGCGGATGAAGGGGCGGGAGAGGTTCATCGGCGGGCCGCGGGTGTGCGTGGCGGTTGAACACACCCCGCCCTGTCGGGCACCCCTCTGATAGAGGGGACTTCGGCTGCGCAGCGCGGGGGTGTTTTGGCGGCGGGCGACTTCATTGCGAGGGGGCGAGGGCGGGTTGCGGCTCGGCGGGGAGGGCGCGGGTTTCTTTTGTGCGGCGGCGGTGGCCGAGGCGGTCGAAGAACAGATAGACGACCGGCGTGGTGAAGAGCGTGAGGACCTGGCTGACGAGAAGGCCGCCGACCATGACGAGGCCGAGCGGTTGACGGAGCTCGGCGCCGGAGCCGGTGGACAACATGAGCGGAAGCGCGCCGAAGAGGGCGGCGAGCGTGGTCATGAGAATCGGACGGAAGCGGAGCAGCGCGGCCTGGCGGATGGCAGCGAGGGGCGAGAGTTTTTCGCGGCGTTCGGCCTCGAGGGCGAAGTCGATCATCATGATGCCGTTTTTCTTCACGAGGCCGATGAGGAGAATGATGCCGATGACGGCGATCATGTCCAAAGGCTGGCCCGTAATCCACAACGCGAGCAGTGCGCCGACGGCGGCGGATGGAAGCGTGGAGAGAATGGTGATCGGATGGATGGCGCTCTCGTAGAGGACGCCCAGCACGATATACATCGTGACGATCGCGGCGAGGATCAGCCAGAGCGTGCTCGAGAGCGACGAGCGGAAGGCGTGTGCGGCGCCTTGGAAACGGAGCTCGATGGAAGGAGGAAGCTCGAGGTCGAGCGAGGCCTGTTCGATGGCGGCGACGGCTTCGCCGAGGGAAGCGCCGGCGCCGAGATTGAAGGAGATGGTGGCGGCGGGGAATTGTCCGACGCGGTTGAGGAGGAGCGGGGCGCGGCGTTCGACGACCTGGCCGACGCTGGAGAGTGGGACGGGCGCGCCGTTGCGCGGGTTGACGAAAATGCGTTCGAGGGCTTCGGGTCCGTCGACGAGGCGAGGATCGACCTCGAGAATGACGCGGTATTGCGAAGCCTGGGTGAAGAGCGTGGAAATCTGGCGCTGGCCGAACGCGCTGTAGAGGGCGTCGTCGATATCCGCGACGCTGATACCGAGGCGGCTGGCGGCGTCGCGATTGATTTCGAAGAACGCCTGGAGGCCGCGGTTTTGGAGATCGCTGGCGACGTCGCTGAGGGCGGGATTCTGGCGCAGGTGGTTGACGAAGCGCGGCACCCATTCGTGGAGCAGTTCCTCGTCGGGCGTGGTCAGCATGAACTGGAATTGGGTGCGGCTGACGCGATCCTCGATGGTGAGCTCCTGCACCGGCTGCATGTAGAGCGTGATGCCGGGGACCTCGCGCGCGCGTTCGCGGAGACGCTCGATGATCTCGGTGGCGGATTCGTTGCGTTCGCCGTGCGGGAGCAAGTTGATGAGCATGCGGCCGCTGTTGAGGGTGGCGTTGGTGCCGTCGACGCCGATGAACGAAGATAGACTGCGGACGGCGGGATCCTCGAGGATCTTGGCGCCGAGCGCGTGCTGGCGTTCCGCCATGGCGGAGAATGAAATCGACTGCGGCGCTTCGGTGACGGCTTGGATCGCGGCGTTGTCCTGGACGGGGAAGAAGCCTTTCGGAACGATGACGTAGAGCAGTGCGGTGACGGCCAGCGTGGCGACCGTGGCGACGAGGGCGAGACGCTGGTGGGCGAGCACCCAGTCGAGCCAGACCCCGTAGCGCTCGATGACGCGATCGAGGAAGCCGGGTTTTTCGGGCGAGTGCGCGTGCGTGTGCTTGAGCATGCGCGCGCACATCATCGGCGTGAGCGTGAGGGAGACGACGAGCGAGATGAGGATCGAGACGGAAAGCGAGATGGCGAACTCGTGAAAAAGGCGGCCGACGACATCGCCCATGAACAGGAGCGGGATGAGGACGGCGATGAGCGAAAGCGTGAGCGAAATGAGCGTGAAGCCGATCTGCGAGGCGCCCTTCAGGGCGGCGTCCATGGCGGAGTATCCTTGTTCCCGATACCGCGCGATGTTTTCCATCATGACGATGGCGTCGTCGACGACGAAGCCGGTGGCGATGGTGAGCGCCATCAGCGTGAGGATGTTGAGCGAGTAACCGGCGAGATACATCACGCCGAATGTGCCGATGAGGGAGAGCGGGACGGCGATGCTCGGGATGATCGTGGCGGAGAAATCCTTGAGGAAGAGGAACGTGACGAGAACGACGAGACCGACGGCGAAGATGAGCTCGTGTTGAACGGAGCGAACGGACGCGCGGATGCTTTGAGTGCGGTCGCTGAGGACGGTGAGTTGAACGGAGGCCGGCAGGCTCGCGGAGAGCTGAGGAAGCATCGCCTGCACGCGATCGACGACCTCGATGACATTGGCGCCGGGCTGGCGTTGGACGTTGATGAGGACGGCGGGAAGGGTGTCGGCCCAGGCGGCGAGGCGACGGTCTTCGGCGGCGTTGGTGATGGTGGCGACATCGCCGAGACGGAGCGGGGCGCCGTCCTGCCAGGCGATGATGAGATTGCGGTATTCCTCGGGGGAGCGGAGCTGGTCGTTGGCGTCCATGAGGATGCTGCGGACGGGTCCGTCGAAACTGCCCTTGGGCTGGTTGACGCTCGCGGAGGAGATGGCGGCGCGGATGTCGGAGAGATTGAGACCGCGCGCGGCGAGTTCGGCGGGGTTGACCTGGACGCGAACGGCGGGGCGTTGTCCGCCGGCGAGGCTGACCATGCCGACGCCGGGGATTTGCGCGAGTTTTTGGGCGATGCGCGTGTCGACCAAATCATGCACGCGCGGGAGCGGCATGGTGGCGGAGGTGACGGCGAGGGTGAGGATGGGGGTGTCGGCGGGGTTGACCTTGCGGTAAACGGGAGGGGCGGGGAGGTCGTTGGGGAGAAGGTTGTCGGCGGCGGCGATGGCGGCCTGGACCTCCTGCTCGGCGACGCTCATGGAGATATCGAGCGAGAATTGTAGTGTAATTACGGATGCGCCGCCCGAGCTGGACGACGACATCTGAGAAAGTCCCGGGATCTGGCCGAAACGGCGTTCGAGCGGGGCGGTGATGGCGCTCGCGGTGACCGTGGGGCTGGCGCCGGGGTAGAACGTGAAGACCTGGATGGTGGGAAAATCCACCTGCGGCAGCGCGGCGACCGGCAGGAGGCGATAGGCCATGACGCCGGAGAGAAGCAGCGCGATCATCAACAAAGTGGTCGCGACAGGGCGCTGGATGAAAGGGCGGGAGAGATTCATTGAAGACGCGAACGGGGCGAGGGAAGCGATGGGAACGTTGACGCGAGAGGTTCGCGCGAACCGTCAAGCGGGTGTCGCCGTGGATTCTTCGCTTCGCTCAGAATGACAGAAAGTGGAGTGAAAGGGACGGGCGGGAGCGGGAAAGAACCCGACGGGAGCGGAACGAGCCTGACGGGGACGTCGGGCTCCACCTAGGGCGCGGCGGCGGGGATGGCGGCGGTGGGGGCGGCGGAGGACGGAGCGGGCTCGTTGGAGATGACGACGTTGCTGCCCTCGCGGAGCCGATCGAGACCTTCGAGGACGACGGCGTCGCCTGGGTTGATGCCTTGGGCGATGGCCTGTTGCGTGCCGCTGAGCGGACCGAGGACAACGTCGCGAATGGTCGCTTTGTTGTTCTCGTCGACGATGTAAACATAGGTGCCGCGGGAGCCGAATTGGACGGCGGCGGACGGGATCACGACGGCGTCTTCGAGGGTGCGGACGCGCATGCGGACGTTGACGAACTGGTTGGGGAAGAGGCGTTCGTCGTCGTTGGAAAATTCGGCCTTGAGGCGGAGCGTGCCGGTGGCGGGATCGATTTGGTTATCGAGGGTTTTCAGGAGGCCGGTGGCGAGGATGGCGGTTTCGTTGCGATTCCAGGCTTCGACGACCATCGTCTCGCCCGCTTGGTAGGGTTCGAGGACGGAGGCGAGATCGACCTCGGGGATGGTGAACGTGACGGAAATCGGACGCGTTTGAGTGATGACGACGATGCCATTGGCGTCGGATTGCCGGACGAGATTGCCGGCGTCGACCCGGCGCAGACCGGCGCGGCCGGAGATGGGGGCTTCGACGCGGGTGTAGGCGAGTTGCAGCCGGGCGTTGTCGACCTCGGCCTGATCGGCGGCGACGGCGCCCTCGCGCTCGGCGACGAGCGCCTGCTGGATGTCGAGTTGCTGCTGCGTGACGAGGTTTTGCGTGTAGAGATTTCGGATACGCTCGAGATCGCTGCGGGCGCTTTCGAGGCGGGCGACGTTTTGGCGGAGTTGTCCTTCGGCTTGGGCGAGGCGGATGCGGTAGGGTGCGGGATCGATTTCGGCGAGCACGGCGCCTTGTTCGACGCGTTGACCTTCTTCGAAGGCGACGCGGAGGAGCTGGCCGTCGACCTGGGGTTTGACGGTGACGGTATTGAGCGGGGTGACGCTGCCGATGGCCTTGAGATGAACGGGCAGGTCTTCGCGGCGGGCGGCGACGGTGCGCACGGGCACCTTCAGCGGGTATTCGGTGCCGGCCCACGCGGGCTGTGGATAGCGCGGGCGCTGAGGATTCGAGCGGAACCCGAAATACCATGTGGCAACGGCAAGCGCGCTCGCGACGGTGGCATATAGAAACCAGCGGCGGGCGCGGGAAAAGGAACTGGGACGATCGGACATTGGCGGCTATGACGAGCGCGGCAGCATAAGGCTACGGAACAAATTCGCGCGTTTGCTGTGTGGCGGGGTCGGACAGTTGGCAGCGACGAGCGGCGCGCAACCACCGGCGGCGATTTCGGATCGGATATTAGGGCGATTCCGGTAGCGTGTGCGTTTGCTTTTCGGGGGTCGGGCGGCAGGGTGCGCGACCCCACCGACGCACCTGGCACTGCGTCGCAGAGCGGATCGCCCCATGCACTTTGCCGATATCACTTTTAGACCCGACCCGCTGGATGAGCTGACGCGATTGGAGTTGTTGGTGGCGAAACGGGCGGACGAGTTGTGGCGGCTGACCCGCGGGGCGCGTCCCGACCGGGAGTTGTGGCAGCAGGCGGAGGCGGAAATTTGGGCGGAGGGGCAGAATCGTCAGGCGGGCGTGTTCCAAGGGAACCGGCGGATGGCCACGTCTTTGTGAAGCGGACGGGCGCGATGCACTGTATTTGAGATTTGGACACGCGGCGGGGTGGACGGGTCGCGAACTTGACTCGCGAAAAGGCGGTGCCTCGATGGCGCGTCCGTGTCGCGCCTCTTCTCCCAACTCACCCGTTCGGTCAGAGGGCGGCTTTCTCTGCTCGTGGCGGCGGTGTTGCTGCCCTCGGCGGTGTTGGTGGGGTGGCTGATTCAGCAAAGTTACCGGAACGAGAGGCATACGCTGGAGCGGCATTTGCTCGGTGCGGCGCAGGCGACCTCGTTGTTGGTGGACGCGCACGTGGCGGAGCGGCGGGCGCTTTTGCAAGGGTTGGCGACGTCGGGGCGGTTGCAACGTGACGAAGTGGCGGCGTTTCGCACGCAGGCGGAGCTCGTCGTCGCGGGGCCGAACGAGTGGATCGTGCTGGTGGATGCGGAAGGGCAGCAGCTGATGAACACGGCGGTGGCGCCGAACGCGCCCCTGCCGCGGATCTCGTTTCGGCCGGAGTTCAAAAGCATGGCGGAGAAAGGGCTCTCGTATGTGTCGAACGTGACCTTCGGGCCGGCGCTCGGAAGGCCGGTGTTGTTCGTGGCGATCCCGATCTTTCGCGATGCGCAGCTGCGCTACACGTTGAACTTTGCGATGGAGCCGGAGGTGTTCGCGCCGGTGCTGTATCGCGGCGGCGCGGAGAAATCGTGGTTGGTGAGTCTGGTGGACCGCGAAGGCACGATCGGGGCGCGGACGCGGAATCCGGAGGAGTTCGTGGGCAAGAAAGGCAGCGAGGAGATGATCCGGCTCATCTCGGCGCGGCCCTACGGAACGATGGAAAGCGTGACGCTCGACGGGGTGAAGAGCATCACGAGTTTCGCGCGGTCGAGCACGACCGGTTGGACGGTGGTCGTGGCGTCGCCGGCGGCGGAGGTGTTTGCGTCGGCGGAGCGATTGTTGCTGGTGACGATCGCGGTGACGCTGATGTTGGGCGGAGTGGCTGCGCTGGTGGCGTGGTG
>JAFAAS010000029.1 GCA_023426435.1 Verrucomicrobiota bacterium
CCGGAGTTACAGATGAAGCTTCGCTCGAGTTCAGAGACGAAGAGGAGTTGCTCGCGGCGGCTGCGGATCCAGGCAAGTTTTACGTGGAATACTGCATTCCCCGCAAAGTGGCGCTTAATCTTGCCTACGCGAAGAAGGCGAGCGTCATTGGAGATGCGGGCGTGATAATACGGACGATTGGCGCGGTTTGGTTTCGTCGATAGCTGGAGGGGCAAGACGCGACGCAACCGCGGCGCGTAGTTCCGACACACCTCCGTCGTCTGCTGCCGTCCGTTGCGGCGGCCAATGGCCGGATAGCTGGGCAGAGAGGGAGTGGGGGCTGAAGCGGACTAGCGGACTTGGAAGCGTCACGAATACGCCGCTGGGATTAGGCCTTTCCTCCAACGTCAGATCCTTGATCTGGATAATGGTGTCGGGAGACGCATTGTAGTTTAGCAGCGCACCAAATCGCATAAAAGCAGCATTGCTCGGTATGGCGGCGGCTGCTCCCACGCCGAAAGAGATCGTGTAGGTAGTCCAAACGTGGGGGGCTGGCTGGTTGACCAAGCCGTAGTAACTATAAGTGCCGTTGGTCCAGCCGTCCGGCGAACCGGCACCATGTGGCGAGGCCATATTGGCCTCTAGTAGCTTTCCGTCTTTATCATACCAAGCAACAGCGAGATAGTTGCCAGCGCCCAAGGAGCCTGATTGTTGCAAGGTGCAGGTTAGCCGATAACTTTTGCCGTAGTCGATGGCCGTAAGGGGAGCACCAAACGCATGGGTCGCGGCCCCGTTTGAGTTTGCAACCATAGTGGTGCCATCTGGCAGCCCGGAGAGGGTAGGTGAAGCGCCGCCGAACGTTAGCCAAGCGACGCCCACCATTGTTAGTTTCATGGCGAATCGAGGCTCTGACGGCCGGGGCTTAAGAGTTAGCATCATGTAACCGGGAAGCTCTAGATCGTCCTGAAGCCTGGGAAATGGGCTGAGCAGCGGAGGAAGACGAAGAATATCGCGGAGTTGCCGCCCAATCTCGTTGAAGATCAGGGGGCTATATATATGCCTCGAAAACCCTCCTCGCGTGGTTGGGGAAAGCGCCTCGCGGACAGATGCGCCCAGCGACGAGGTTACGAATGGAATGTCGTCGCTTGTGTTTCGAGGGGAATGAACTGGCGTCCACGCGGCCGCAATATGCTTCAGTTGGAGGTCAGTCGGCGGAATCTGCAAACCTTGCCAGAGGCGATTATAAGCTTGCGCATCCGGTGCTAAAGTAAGTGCTATGAGTAGTGAAACCGGAAGAACCGTGCTGGCAAGAAGCCGGTGGCCGCGGGCGGAGGATGACCCGGTTATAGGCAGAGTGGCGCCGGAGAATGCCACGACGAGAGCCAGACCTATGGGCACAGCCAAAAGAAGTCGATTAAAGGCAACGATGCTATCGTAAGAGCCGGTGCGTGATGCGAGGATGTTGGCAAAAGGGAGAGCGAAGCAGGGCAACGCAAGCACCAGCATCGGCAGCAAGGTCAGCCAGCCGACTACGTGATTCCGGCTCACAACCAACCACAGGCTAGGAATGAGAGTGAAGATGCCGAAGGCGCCAAGGACTTGAAATGCGCGCTCGAAAGAGGGTGATGTGGGCGAAAAGAGGTTAAAGCTATATAGAACGTTTAGCCAGCCGTCCTGACGGTAAATTTCGTCAAGTGCAGCATCTCGAGGAGCCCATAGGATTGCTACGATGCTCAACGTCAGTGCGCCGCCCGCCAGCCAGAAGATCATCGAGCGTTTCCATTCGATGATACGCCACATGAGTGCGGCCAAGATGCCGAGGCCGGCGATGGCGAGGCCCTGCATGTGGCTAAAGGCGATCAATGGAACGAGGAATAGTGCTGTGCACAACCAGCGGCCCAAGATATCGGTTGTGATCTTCCCGGGGAATAGCTTGCTCGTTTCGAGTGTTGCCCGGATGAGTGCGATAGCCCCGATTTGGGCGAAGATGCTACTGGATATACTATAATAGCGATAGAACGAAAAGACGTTGTTGCCGAATGTCATAGCATTTAGCAGCACGAAAATAAATGAGGTTCGTTCGCTTAGGCCGATAACTCTCGCGAGTCGGTAGTATTGCCAAGAGAGGAGTAGACATGCGCAAGTGTGGTAGAGATTAAGCCACTGTATCTGGGCGATACCGGTAGTGTGGCCGGTAGCGCTGTAAGGCAGGAAGTAGCTCGATTTGGTCCAATAAGAATGTGTGGTGACGATATCACGCGCGTGCCATTCATTGATTCGTCTAAGGTGTTCCCATGGATCGGAGGGCCATTCCAAGTAGAGACCGGGTATACAGAATATCGCCGTCAGGCAGAGCCACGGCATCAGCGATCGAGTAGCTGTGCAGAATAGACGCTCGCTAGCATTGCTGCGCCACCACGATCGCAGCGCAGCGACAGCTGCGACAAGATGAAGCGCGTGTAGAGCCCAATAAACATGAAGCAGGCATGGAGTGGCGGTCTGCGGCTCACCTCCGCCCGGATTCACCGGCCATTTCAGGCTGGCATAAAGCGTATACGCCGCAAGGTAGGGGACGAGCCACGCCCAGCCTGAATAGAAGTATCGCCGAATTGCTAGCATGTCAGCCGCACCGTAAGGAGCGCGTTTGCCGACATAACAAGCTTCCACAAACGAGCACGACGTATTCCGAACCCAGGCGGGGGGGGCTGAAATAGGGTTCGGGGCACATTCGCAGGAGGAAGTGGGGCGTCGTGAGGTGCGGCAAGCAAGACTTGGCGCAGCGGCTGAAACCTTGGTTTTGGGGCAAGACCGACGGACCGCTAAAATCACTTTTTTGCTGCAATGTTTCGAGCAAGACAGAAGCTAGCTGACTGCGGAGATGCCGAAACGCGTTTTGTCTGTTCTCAAGATTCCCCATGGCTGGCGTTTGCTCCTTACGCTCGGAGCGTATGGTGCGATCTTGTCGGCTAGCCTCTATCTAGCCTACGAGATTCGTTTCGACTTCGCGGTCCCGGCGGATGTGAAGCTGGATCAAGCACGGTCGTTCGCCTATGTGATTGCTGGGAAGCTGCTGATGCTGGCGCTCTTTCGCCAGACTGGCACCGTGTTACGGTATTTCAGCATACCGGATCTTGCGCGAGTGGGGGCGTCGATGGCGCTGGCGACGATCCTCATGTTGGCCTCTCGTTGGGTGAGTGGTGATACGTATATCGTGCCGCGCGGTGTCATGGTCGTGGACCTAGTCCTCAGCATCGCAGGGTTGTGCGTCTTTCGACTGAGCTTAAGGATATTGCAGGAACGGCTTTTGCTGGCGCGCAGGTTTCCTTCGAAAAAGCTGGAACGTATCGCGATCATCGGCGCTGGCGACACCGGAGCGTCGCTAGCAAACGACCTGCTCAATATGCCTGCGCGGGGGCTTAAGCCGGTCGCATTCTTTGACGATGATCGGCGGAAGAGAGGCACGCTCGTGCATGGCGTAGATGTCGTCGGCCCGCCTGAAGACCTCGTCCACTCGAAGTTCTCCGAGGTCACGACTGCTGTGATCGCGATGCCTTCCGCGCCGCAGAAGCGGGTGCGGGAAATTGCGCTGTTTTTGGCGAAAGAGGGCTACAAGGTCGAAATTGTGCCCGCGCTTGAGGATCTAGCGTCCGGGAAGGCCAAGGTGAGCCGGATTCGGCCGGTCGAGGTCGAGGATTTACTCGGACGCGAGGAGGTAGAACTCGATACAACGGCCATCCGGAAGTTCGTGGAGAATAAGTCGGTGATGGTGACGGGCGCGGGGGGGAGTATCGGGAGTGAGCTTTGTCGGCAGATTGCGCGGTTTAATCCGCGGCGGTTGGTGATGGTCGATCAGTCGGAGCCGGCGCTGTTTTCGATTGAGCAGGAGCTGAACGCGGAAGGGTTCTCGGGCACGGCGCTCGCCTGTGTGGCCGATGTGCTCGATCTCGGGCGGATGAACAGTTTGTTCGGCACGCATGGGCCGCAGGTCGTGTTTCATGCGGCGGCGCACAAGCATGTGTTCATGATGGAGCGGCAGCCCTCGGAGGCCATTAAGAACAATGCGGTCGGCACGCGGAAGATCGCGGAGCTCGCGATTGCACATCACGCTGAAGCGTTCGTGCTCATTTCCACGGACAAGGCGATCAACCCGACGAATGTCATGGGCGCGAGCAAGCGGCTGGCTGAGTTGCATCTCCAAGCGCTGCACGCGGAACTGGCCACGAATGGTGTCGCGAGATCGGAGCTAGCGCGGATGAAGGCGAAAGCGGACATCGAAATGCAGAAGGGGTCCAGTGCAGTGAGTTTGATCCCGCACACTACGGATGCGGAATCGGCCAACTCGCCAACTCCCGTGCCGCCTGTGGCAGCAACGACGCAAACCACCACCAAATTGATGGCGGTGAGATTTGGCAATGTGCTCGGCTCGTCGGGCAGCGTCGTGCCGATCTTTAAGAAGCAAATCGAGGCGGGCGGGCCGGTGACGGTCACTCATCCGGACGTCACGCGTTATTTCATGACGATTCCCGAAGCGGTCGGCTTGGTTTTGCAGGCCAGCGTGCTCGGGAAAGGGGGCGAGATCTTCGTCCTCGATATGGGGCAACCCATGAAAATCGTCGACCTGGCAAAGCAGATGATCGAGCTCAGCGGGTTCAAAGTAGGCGAGGACATCGAAATCAAATTCTCGGGACTGAAGCCGGGTGAGAAACTGTTCGAGGAACTGCAGCACCATTCCGAAGAGCATGCTCCCACGGAGCATCCTCGCATCATGCGATTCGTGAACGGCGCTGCCGCAACCGAGGCGAGCCGGATGGCGATTGCGGAACTCGAACCGTTTGTCGACGAGTTGTCGCCGGCGGAACTCAAGCGTCAGCTTAAAGTGCTAATCCCCGAGTATCAGCCGTGCCTGGAGTAGGAGGGGCTCAAACGCTCAAACGCTGAAAAGCTGAAAGACTGAGATGCTGACGGAGACCTGAGGGCTGAGACCCGAAACCTGAACTAATTGGTTTGGTCAAAGCACGTCGGCGAAGGAGCCTCGGAGGCGGCGGAAGGCTGCGCTGCCGATGGCAAGCGCTGCGATCCCGCAGGCGTAGAGGTAGCCGAGGTGCGTCGTGCTTGGGGCGCCATCCCAGAAGGTGACGTTGCGCGCTTCGCTGATGACGTGGAGGAGGGGATTGAATTTCAGGAACGCCCACGCTGCGGCAGGAATCTGCGAAACGGGATAGAAGACCGCGCTCGCGAACATCAGCCCGAGCAGCACGAATTGCGTGACTTGTCCGACGTCGCGCCAGAAGACCCCGAGGGCGGATAACAACAGCGCGAGTCCGAGCGCCATCATCACCGCAGGGAGAAGCACAACCGGCAGCCACAACGCGGTGAGCGTGATGTCAAGGCCAGCGAGCCAGGCACCGATAAACACCAAGCCCAAGGTGATCCCGAAGTGAAATACCGCGGTGCTAACCGAGGCGGCGGGCAATATTTCCAACGGAAACACGACCTTCTTCACGAAATTCGGATTTCCAAGGATCAACGTGGGGCTGACCCCGATCACCTCGGCAATGAAGTGGTAGATCGCCAGCCCGAGAAAGACGATCATCCCATACTCGATCCGCGATTCTTCGCCGTGCGTCTGAAACTTGCCGCCAAAGATGTATCCGAAAACGAATACGTAGAGCGCGAGCAGCAGGAGCGGGTTGAGAAACGACCACACCAACCCCAAGTGGCTGCCTTTGTGGCGGAGTTCGACGTTGCGCAACGTGAACTGCCAGAGGAGGCGGCGGTGGCGCCAGAGATTGAGCAGAACCGAGTTGGATTCGCGGGAGGCCGCCGCGCCGCCTTGTCGTGAAACGCGGGGACTAGGAGGAGTTCCCAGAGCCGAAGTCGAATGCATGCCAGTGGATCGCTCGTCGGGGCGGCTCTATTGCAACTTGTCGATTTCGGATTCGACCAAGCGCCGAATCATCTCTTCGAACCGGACCGTGTTCTGCCAGCCGAGCGCACGGCGGGCTTTGGCGGGATTTCCACAGGGCGCCATGGGCTCCACGGCGGTGACGAGCGCGGTGTCGTGTTTCACGTAATCGCGCCACTTGAGGCCGACGCATTCGAAAGCGCTCGCAACGAGTTCCTCGACGCTGTGCAACTCGCCGGTCGCGAGGACGAAATCGTCCACCGTGTCCTGTTGCAGCATCAGCCACATTCCGCGCACGTAGTCGGGCGCCCAACCCCAATCGCGGCGTCCGCCGAGGCTGCCGAGGACGACGTCTTTCTGCAGACCTTTTTTGATGCGCGCGGCGGCGCGCGCGACTTTCATCGTCACGAAATTCGAATTCCGACGCGGCGACTCGTGATTGTAGAGGATCACCGCGCAGGTCTGCAGGCCATAGGCGATACGGTAGATCCTCGCCATTTGTTGCGAGAAGGCCTTCGCGGCGCCGTAGGGAGTGGTCGGGTTCACCGGCGTGTGCTCGTCCTGAGGAGAGTGGGGCGGGGAACCGAACACCTCGCTGCTCGAGGCATAGAGGAATTTGGGCGGCTCGGGGAGGTCGCGCAGGATTTCCAGCAGGCGAAGCGTCGCCATCCCGATGCTATCGACGGTGCTTTCCGGCAATTCGAGACTTAGCCGCGGACTCGATTGGCCGGCCAAGTGGTAAAACTCCGTCGGACGCGCGCGGCTGATGATGCGACGCAAATGCGTCGCGTCTTCATAAGCACCGTTGTGGAGGTGCAACTGTTTCCCCATGATCGCGGGGTTGGCGATGAGGTGGGCAATGTTGCTGTGCGCGAGCGTGTCGGGGCGGTGCACCAGACCGTGGACTTCGTAGCCTTTTTCCAGCAGCAACTCGCAAAGGTAGGAGCCGTCCTGCCCTGTGATTCCAGTAATGAAGGCTTTGGCCATGTTCGTTCGCTCCGCGAAGGTGCGCGGGGGCCTCACGTGACGATGCCGCCACACGGACGGCGAGCCAAAATTGTCTCCGACATCACATTCCGAGAATCTCCGGCAGGCCTTGGGCGCCCCTTCAAGGCGACGAGTTTGGGCTTGCGTCGGGAGACCTTCGCGATGGCCTCTGCAAATTTGCGACGGAACCGATGGGCTCCCGCTTGTTTCCCAACTTCACCTCGTTGAGCCTCAATTCGGCTAGTCTCGTGGTCTCTCTCACCTAAATGCTTCGCATCATCCGCCTCCCAGCCCTCCTGTGTCTCATCGGCTTCGCGCCATCCCTGTGGGCTCAATCACCGTCGCCGCTGCCTGTTCCGGAAGACTATTTCCCTGGCCTGAAATCTCTCCTCGAGACGGCCCTTCAACAATCGCCGCGCATGATTGCGCGCAATGCCGACGAGGTCATCGCTGAAGCCTATCGCCGCGAAGTCCGCTCGGGTCAGCTGCCGAGTATCGGAGGTTACGCGAGCTACTATCCATATACGCGTGAGCGTCGCGGTGAGGCCCCTGATGTTACCGTGGGTAACAACGAAAAAGTCGCCTACAACTTCTCGCTCAACCAGGCGGTTTTCCACTGGGGAGCGTTGCGCAACAACACCAAGATCGCGGAGCTCCGGGAGAAAATGGCCGAGGAGGGCACGGCGGATGCCTATCGCCTGCTGGTCGAGCAGATCCGGGCGCAATATCTTACGCTGGTCGTGGTGAAGACCACCCTCACGCGGGCTCGGTTCAATCAGCGCGTCGCCGACGAGGCGCTGGCGCTTGCTCGTTCCCGCCGCGAACGCGGGGTAATCGCGGAAGCGGATCTTTTCACTCCCACGATTACGGCGGAACAAGCCCGGTTGTGGACCGATCGCGTCGAGTTCGACTACGAAAATAACCGCGTGCTGCTCGGAAAGCTCTGCGGTCTGCCCATCGTGCCGGACGATCAGATCCCGGCGGAGATTCCCAACGTCACACCGAACTCGGCCGAGGTTGACCGCGTGGTCAGCACGTTCACCGGGCAAGGCGATCCCGATACCTACTACATGCGGAATCTTCGCACCGGAATCGAGATCGAGCGATTGAACTACAAGATCGCGGACTCGCGTTTGAAGCCGAAGCTCAATGCGCAGGTGGGCGTCAGCCAGGACGAGCAGACGTTCGCTTTCGCAAACGCTCAAACGAGCAAATACAAGATCCAGAGCACTTACGCGGGTGTTTCACTCAACTGGAATATCTTCGATAGTTTCGCGACCCGTAATGCCAAGATCTCCAGCCTTACCCGTCGTCGCGAACTGGAACGCGCCTACAAGGAGCAAGTCGGCGACCTTCTTCTGTCCGTTCAGAATCAGAAGCGTCAGCTCGAGTTTTCCGCGCGTGCACTCGCAATCGCGGAAAAGCTTCTGACTTCGTCGCAGGGCGGCGTGCAAGTCGCCGAGGAAGACCTCCGCCGCGGCGTCGGTTCGCAAGCCAGCGTCGATTCCGCGCGACTCCACCTCTACTCCCGGCAGATCGAAGCGTTCCAGGCGCGCAACGATTACCTCCTCAAGCTCTCCGGACTCCTCTCAACGACCTTGAACGATCCGGCGCTGAATCTCCTCCCGGCCAAGTATCGATGAAAAAAATCCTGATCGCAGTCGCGGCCGTTGTCGTGATTGCACTCGCCGCCACTTATTTTCTTCGCCCCACCGCGCGTGTTGCGACAGCGACCACGGGACGCGCCGTCAAAGCCGTTCCGGGCAGCGTGACGGTTTACGCCGAATACGAGATGGAGCTGAAAAGCGAAATCGGCGGCCGAGTCATGCACAGCGAGCTCGATCCCGGTTTGAAGGTCGCCGCGGGCACCGTGCTGGTGCAAATCGACACCGGCGATCTTTCGCTCGAGATCGAGCAGCTCGAAAGCGAGCTCGAAGCCGCGAAGAAGCGGATCGCCGTCGGTTCCGCCATTGCCCTCGATTTGGAAACCGCCCGGGAATCGCTGGAAAATTACGAGCGACTCGCAAAAGCGGGCAATTTCCCGCTAGCCGAACTCGAGAAAGAACGGCGCAAGGTGAAGCAGATCGAGCAGAGGCTCGCGCTCGAGGAGGTCACCAACAACCAGCAGCTCTCCACCCTCGAAAACACGCTCCAGGTGAAACGTCGCCAGCTGCAGAAGATGACGATCATCGCCCCGTTCGAAGGCGTGGTTTCGCGGGTGTTTGCCCGTCCCGGCGATCTCATCAACGCCAACGACCCCATCGCGGTCATCATCGCCACCAGCCGCACGGTGGAGGCGAAGATCAGCGAAGAAAATTTCTCCGAGCTCAAAGTCGGCCTAAAAGCGGACGTCCGCTTCCTCGGCTACGGCGCGTGGCTCTACGATGCAACCGTCACCAAAATTCTCCCCACCGCCGACCCGCAGACGCAGCGCTACATGGTCCACCTCGACGTTGAAATCGAGCCCGAGAAGCTCGTCCCGGGCATCACCGGCGAAGTGAACATCGTCGTCGGCGAGCGCGAGTCGGACGTCATCATCCCGCGCCGTGCGCTTTTCGGAAACAACGTGTATGTCGTCGAAGGCGGTCGCGTGCGGTTGCAACAGGTCGAGATCGGCTACGAGAGTTTCACGGCGGTTGAGATCCTGAAGGGCCTTAAAACCGGCGACCAGGTGATCGTTGACCAGCTCGATCTCTTCCGCGACGGCGATCGGGTTCGCACGGAAGTCGTCAACGCGCCCGCCGCCAACTAAGCGGCCGAGCCCTTTTCGCCGCAGCTGTTCATGTCTCCGAATCTCCGCATCGCGTTTCGCTTCCTCACGGCGAAGAAGCGTGCGATGGCGATGAGCCTCTCGTGCATCGTCCTCGGCGTCGGCTTGTTCGTCGTGACCCAGGCGACGACGAGCGGCTTCGAACAGTTCTTCATCAAGACGATCCTTGGCACCGACGGCGCGATCCGCATCCAGGATGAAATCCAGGATACGATTCGCAGCATGGCGGCGGGCGGCCACGGCTCGCAGTTCGAGATCCGGCAGAAGGAAGGGCGCAAGTTCATCGAAGGCATTCAGGAGCCGAAGCTGCTGACCGATGCGCTGCGGCGCTTTCCCAACGTCTCCGCGGTTTCCACGGTCGTCACGGGTCCCGTCAACATTCGCAGCTCCTTCGGCAGCGATTCGGTGCGCGTTTACGGGATCAACATCGACGATCACACGAGGGTATCCGATTTGGAACGACAGATCATCGCGGGCAGCGCCGCCGAGTTTGGCGCCACCGCGTCGGGCGCGCTGATCGGCAGCGAAATGTCGCGGCGGCTTCAGCTCGCGATGGGCGATTCCTTCGTGCTCGAGGCGCTGGGCGAGCAACGGCGGTTTCGCGTGGTTGCGATCTATGAGACGGGCGTGGCGGACATCGATCGGGTGCGCATTTATCTCAACATGAGCGAAGCCCGTTCCTTGCTGAAGAAGACCACCGGCGCGTCGTTTCTTCAGGTCAACCTGATCGACAAGGATCGCGCGCCCGCCGACGCCGCCCACATGGAAGAGGTGCTGCACCACGCCGCGCGCCCGTGGCAGGATCGCGAAAAAACCTGGCTCGAGGTGTTTCGCGCGTTGCGGTTGTCCACGGCGATCACGGTGTCGGTCTTCACGCTCATCGCCGGTCTCGCGATGTTCAACACGCTCGCGATGATCGTCCTCGAGAAGACCAAGGAGATCGCGATTCTTCGCTCGATGGGCTACACCCGGAAGGACATCTCGCAGATCTTCCTCTGGCAGGCCATCATCGTCCTGGCGATCGGAACGGCGCTGGGTTGCGCGCTCGGGGCGCTGATCACGTATGGAGTTTCTCACTACCCGATCCGCATCCGTGGTATTTTTGCGACGGATACGTTCATCGTGGCTTGGTCGCTGTGGCATTATGTTTCCGGCGTGCTCACCGCCGTCGTGATGGTGATGGTCGCGAGTCTCGTCCCCGCCCGCCGCGCCGCGCTCCTCGAACCGGGTGACGTCATCCGCGGAACGGCGCAGTAGTGCGGGACGGGAGCAGGGGGCAAGGAGCAGGGAGCAGGATCCAAGCGCGATGAACGACGACACTTTCGAAAATCTCGAAGTTTGGCAGGAGGCGATCGAGCTGGCTGCTCGCGTCTACGAATCATTCGGCGAATGTCGGGATTACGGCTTTCGCAACCAGATTCAGGAGGCGTCGGTTTCCGTGTCCAACAACATCGCCGAAGGATACGAGCGAGATTCGAATCAGGAGTTCATCCGCTTTCTCTTCATCGCAAAAGGTTCGTGTGGCGAAGTTCGATCGCAGGCTTATCTCGCAAGACGCTTAAAGCTTCTCTCGGATGAACGCGCTGCTGACCTGGTGGGCAGTTCCAAACGGCTTTCCAAACGTATTCAGAAATTAATCGACGTGCGCCGCGACAAGTTCGGCTGATCCTGCTCCCTGCTCCATGCCTCCTGCTCCTCAGAATTCCTCGGACGTCGCTCTTCGTTGCGAAAACATTCACCGTTATCTCGGCCAGAATGAGGGGCGGGTGCATGTGTTGCGCGGCGTTTCGTTCGAAGCGCATCGCGGGCAGGTTTACGCGATTGTCGGTCCGTCCGGCTGCGGCAAGTCCACGCTGCTTTACTTGCTCGGGTTGCTCGACCGCCAGGAAGAGGGCGACATCTGGATCAACAATCAACTGATGTCGAACAGCAGCGATCTCGAGCGCACCGCGGCGCGCTGCGAACACATCGGGTTCGTGTTTCAGTTTCACTTCTTGATGCAGGAATTCACCGCGCTCGACAATGTGATGATGCCGATGCGCAAACTCGGTCGGCTCACGCCGGAGCAAATGGAAGAGCGCGCGCATTCCTTGCTTGGCGCGGTCGGACTTGGGGAAAAAACGCATCGTCTCGGCACGCAACTTTCCGGCGGCGAACAGCAGCGCGTCGCCATCGCGCGCGCGCTCGCCAATCAGCCCGCGATCATCCTCGCCGACGAGCCGACCGGGAATTTGGACGCGAAAAACTCGGGGATCGTTTTCGACCTGCTCACGCGGCTGGCGAAGGACAACGGCCAGGCGGTGATCCTCGTGACGCACAATCCGGAAATCGCGAATCGTTGCGACAGCGTCCGGCCGATGCGCGATGGCGTATTCGTCAGCTGAGTGACGCAACGGGATTAACCACGATGAACACGAATGGACACAAAGGTCTGATCGCGATCTCGCCCGAGATTGCTGAGGTTCACTCGCGTCAATTTGCGGGGTAAGGCGATGCGCGGGCGGTAGCGCCGTGCGGACGAAGGATCATGGATCGCCCCCTGCTGCTCCGCGTTTGGGTGGGGATCTGCGCCGTGGCGGGTGTCGCGCTCTTTCTCTCGCAACTTTGGGAGATTCCCGTGCGCAGCGCGCTGCGCGGTTACGACAACACCTTCAATTATCTTTGGGTGCGCTCGGCGATGGCCGACGGCGATTGGGATTTCGAGAACGATCTCCAAATCGCGGATACACTCGCGCCCGATCATCAGGTGTCCGCGCTCGATCTGCCGCGGACGAAGGCGGGCCTCATCCCCAACAAATACGGAGTCGGGTGGGCGCTGCTGACGGTGCCGGCTTATGTCGTCGCCGACGGCATGGTGTGGTTCGCACGCGCGGTCGGCGGAACGGCGTGGCAAGACGATGGCTTCGGTGCAGCTCATCAGATCGCGGTGCAGTGCTGGCATCTGGCGCTCGCGTGCGCCGGGCTCTGGCTCGCCTGGCGAACGATTGCCCGATGGACCGACGATTCTTCCTCGGCCCTTGCGGGTGTGGCGACCATCTGGGCGGCCAGTCCGTTGTTCTATTACCAGACGGCGAATCTCAGCATGAGCCATGGCGCGGCTTTTTTCGCCATCGCGCTGTTCGCATTCGCCCTCGCACGAATCCGCGACAAGGACGCCGCGCGCTGGTGGATATTAGCGGGCGCAGGGTGGGGGCTGGCGGTGATCACCCGCTTTCAACTCGCGGTATTCGCGATCGTCGCGCTGGTCGCGATGGGGGAGGGTAGGGTTTCTGCGGATACGATCTCGCGCCTGCGTCGCGCCGTTCGCGCGTCGGTTTGTTTCTCCGCGGGCGCGCTTCCTTTGATCATGTTTCAACTCGCGGCCTGGCGGGTGGTGTATGGGGAATGGTTCGTATTCAGCTATGGGGCGGAGGGAGAGCGGTTCCATTGGGCGCGGCCTGAGATTTTCAACTCGTTGTTCTCCTCATGGCATGGCCTGTTCTACTGGCACCCGTTGCTGGCGGTCGCTGCGGCCGGGAGCCTCGTGTGGGCATGCCGTGCGCGAGGGGAAGCGGTGGCGTGGTGGTTCGCCTTGGGAGCGACCGCTTATATTGCCGCGGCCTGGTGGTGCTGGTGGTTCGCTTCCTCGTTCGGCAACCGGGCTTACGATGCGGCGTTGCTTCCGCTGATGGCCGGAATGGCGTGGCTGTTTAGCCGGGCGAAAGGGCGATGGCGCGCGGTGTTGTGGACAATCGCGATCGCCGCCGGCGTTTGGAATTTCTACGTGGCCACCTTGTATCGGACGGGCGCGATCTCGCGAAACGAGCCGGTCACGTGGCGCCAGATGCTCGATGCTGCAGAAAGGTTGCCCGAAGCTGCGCGGTTTTGAACCTCGCGCGGAGGTCGCGGTCGATGCGTCCCCATTAGTGCGCGCGCCGTTGCGTTTCAGCATCGGTCATATTTTGCGCGCAAAGAATGCGGCATCCTAAATTTTGGTTTACAACGGCAAACGTCACCCGCTTCTTTGGCGCCGACTTTAACCTTTTCCCTCCCCACGTGAGTCACGACCCATCGCGTAAGAGTTTTTTAGGAAAATTGATCGGCTTGGTCGCAGTCGCCGGCCTGGCGCCGCGCCTCTTCGCGAAGTCTGCTTCGTCGGTGACAGCGTCCACGGCGACGCCGGCCGCGGCGCCGAAGCCCTTCACGTTGCAGTCCGAAACGCGAGCGGTGTCTCGTCGCGCGGACTCGGTCTAATCCTCGCTTCCGGCTGACGAACCGCTCCGGCTCATGTCCTATATTTTTTCGAAATCGGCTAACAAGCTCCCGCTGCAGATCGTGATCTATCTCGTCGTCCTGGCGGGAATCGCGACGGCTGGCGTGACGTATTACATGACGCCGAAGTATTCGCGCGTTGGTTACGCTCCGGTGCAGCCGGTGCCTTACAGCCACGAACTGCACGTCGGCCAGCTCGGCCTCGATTGCCGCTACTGTCACAGCAATGTCGACAAATCCGGCTACGCCAATCTCCCGACGGCGCAGACGTGCATGAACTGTCACAATCAGGTTCGTCCCGACAGCCCGTTGCTCGAACCGATCCGCCGCTCGTATGAAACCGGTGAGCCTGTTCCGTGGGTGAAGATTCACGACCTGCCGGACTTCGCTTATTTCAACCACGCCGTTCACGTGAACCGCGGCGTCAGCTGCGTCGAGTGCCATGGCAAGATCAACGAAATGGAAGTGGTCGAGCATGCGCAGTCGCTAAGCATGGGCTTCTGTCTCGATTGCCACCGCGCGCCGGAAAGCCGCGTTCGTGAACCCGCTGACATCTTCGACCTGAACTCGAAAACCATCGCCGAGAAGCACGGCATCGAGGCGGGCAAAAAATTCGTGCACGACTGGAATATCAAGCCACCGCAGAGCTGCAGCGGCTGCCACCGATGAAACGCAAAGTTGAACATCCCGCGCCTTCCGAGCGCGAGCTCACCGGTCCCCGTTACTGGCGCAGCCTCGACGAACTTGCCGAGACGCCCGGTTTCAAAGCGCAGCTCGAACGCGAATTCCCTGAAGGGGCTTCGGAGCTGAACGGCGTCGATCGTCGTCAATTCCTGAAGATCATGGCGGCGTCGTTCGCCCTCGGTGGCGTTGGCCTCGCTGGCTGCCGTCGTCCTGAACAACACGTGCTGCCTTATGGCAAGTCCGTGGAGGGCGTCATCCCCGGTCTTCCGCTTTACTATGCGACGGCGATGCCGGTGCGTAAGTATGCGATTCCGCTGCTCGCCGAAACGCATCAGGGCCGCCCGACGAAGGTGGAAGGCAATCCGACCTACGCCGCGCTCGGCGGCGCCAGTTCGCTGCACGCGCAAGCGTCGGTGCTCGATCTCTACGATCCGGACCGCGCGACGCGTCACCTGAGCAATGGCCGCGAACTGCGTCCGGCCGACGTCAACGATCTGCTCGCCCGTATTGGCAACGATCACGCGGCGAATGGCGGCGCGGGCCTGGCGTTCCTCGCCGAGGAATCGAGCTCGCCGACGCGTGGTCGCTTGGTGGCGGCACTGCGCGCGCGTTTCCCGCGCGCGATCTGGGCGGAATACGAACCGATCTCCGACGATGTGTCCGCCGAAGCGGCGCGCACCGCGTTCGGTGAGGACGTCCGTCCGCTCTATCGTTTCTCCCGCGCCAAGCGCGTCGTTTCGATCGATGCGGATTTCCTCCGCGCCGATGCGGCGAACCTGTATCACTCGCGCGAATTCGCGAACGCCCGCCGGGTGAAGAACCCGGAAGACGCGCGCAACATGAACCGCCTTTACGTGGCGGAGAGCGCCTTCACGCTCACCGGCAGCATGGCGGATCACCGTCTGCGCGTGGCGAGCAGCCACATGGTGGCGGTCCTCGCGGCGCTGGCGGCGAAAGTTACGGGCAACACTGCTTTCTCCGCGCTCGCGCAAGGTCTCGACATCAAGCCCCAGTGGATCGACGAATGCGCGGCCGACCTTCTCGCCAATCGTGGCGTTAGCCTCGTGGTCGCCGGCGCGCATCTGCCCGTGCAGGCGCATGTGATCGCGCATGCGATCAACGCCTTCCTCGGCAACATCGGCACGACGGTTGATTTCGTCCGGGTGGAGACGCCTGCCGCTTCGACCATCTCGGCGCTCGCCACGGCGATCAAAGCCGGCTCCGTCAACACGCTCGTCATTCTCGGCGGCAATCCCGCTTTCAACGCGCCCGCCGACCTCGATTGGCCCGCGGTGCAGACGTCGGTCGCGAATGTCGTTCGTTACGGCTACTACCACGACGAAACGACGTCCGTTTCGCCGAACGCGACGCACATCGCGGCCGCGCATTATCTCGAATCGTGGGGCGACGCCCGTGCGATCGACGGCACGATCCTTCCGATCCAGCCGATGATCTTGCCGCTCTTTGGCGGACTCACGGAAATCGAAGTCCTCGCGCGCATCGCCGGTATCCAAAATCCGGATCCCTACGCGCTGGTGGTGGAAACGATCACTCCGCTGCTCGGCGAAGGCGCCACGGCCGAGAAGGCGATCCGCCAGTTCCTCCACGACGGCCTTCTGCCGAACACCGCGTATGCGGTTGCATCGGTTTCTTTCAATGCCGGCGCGATCGCAGGTCTCGCCGCCAATGCTCCGCGGCTCGAAGCGCTTTCGGCGCAGAACCTTGAGGTTCGTTTTGTCAGCGACTACAAGCTCGAGGACGGCCGCTTCGCCAACAACGGCTGGCTGCAGGAACTCCCGGATCCGATCACCAAGATCGCTTGGGATAACGCCATTCAAATCAGCCCGCGTCTTGCGAAGGAGCTCGAGATCCATCCGAAGGGCTCGATGTTGCAGGTCGCGCGCGTTGAAACCGGCAGCTTTCAGCAAGGCAAGGAGATCGCGTTCCTCGGCACCAT
>JAFAAS010000041.1 GCA_023426435.1 Verrucomicrobiota bacterium
CTCAACATCGACAACGTCCTCGACGACTCCGGCTACATCCAGCAAGCCGGCGCCCGCGTCTCCGGCACCGGCATCACCACCGCCCCCGGCCTCAACCTCAAATTCTCCACCACCCTCAGCTTCTAGGTAGGGCGCGCTGTCCCCAGCGCGCCGCTTAGCGCCTGCCTTCTCCTAGAGATCGAAAATCGAAATTCGAAAATCCCCACCCCTCCCCGCCCCTCCCCCATTTTCCAACCTGCAGCGTCGTAGATAGCCGGCCGCCAAAACCGCCGGCGAACTAACCTACACAAACTGCAATGAACCCCACACTACCCGCAGCGACGCTCCGGCGTCGTCTCGCCCTCTCCGGCCTCTGCGCCGCGATCGTCAGCCTGCCTGCCTTCGGCCAATCCGCCGCAGCGGTGCCCAACGACGACGAAATCGTCCAACTCTCGCCGTTCACCGTCTCCGGCACCTCCGACGACCGCTACCGCGCCGGTGACGCCATCTCCGCCGTGCGCGTCCGCGCTTCGCTGCTCGACACCCCCAGCTCCATCTCGGTCGTCACACGCGAAATGATGGACGACCTCGCCCCCAATCGCGTCTTCGACGTCGCCCGCTACATCGCCGGCGTCCAGGAGGGCCGCGGTATCCAGTTCCAGGATCGCCTCATCATCCGCGGCTTCGAAACCCAGAACGGCGCCCGCACCGTCGACAACTTCCTCCAGTCCGCCGACGCCGATAATGTCGAGGAAGCCATCATCGAGCGCATCGAGGTCACCAAGGGCCCCAACTCCATCCTCTCCCCCGCCGGCGCCCCCGGCGGCTCGCTCAACATCATCACGAAGTCGCCGACGTTCCAAAAGCACGCCTGGATCCGCGCCCAGGTCGGTCTCTTCGATTCCCAAAAAGCCACGCTCGACATGGGCGGACCTTTCTCACCCGGCAGCTCGCTCGCCTACCGCCTCGTCGCTTCCGGCCAGGACACCGAGCGCTACTGGAGCTCCGACGCCAAAATGCGCAATTGGGCCATCGCTCCCATGCTGTCGTGGCGCATCAATGACAAATCCATGCTCACCGTGAAGGCGATCTTCGCCAACCACTGGATCTTCCGCGAGCCGCTCCTCATCCTCGACCCAAGCACGACCGCCACCAGCGGCGAGCCCAAGCTCCTTCCCGGCATCGATCCCAGCGGCCTCAACGGCATCCAGCCGTGGAGCAATGTCGGGAGCTACAGCGAAGACTATTTCGCCGTTTACACCAACAGCCTCAACGAGCACCTCAACCTCCGCATCGCCGGCAACATCCGCAAATACATCGAGGACTCCGACCAGAACTTCCTCTCCACCCCCGGCCTGAGCAACCGCTACAATCCCATGACCGGCGAACTCACCCAGGATTTCACCTGGGCCCTCGCCAACGGTTCGCTCCCCTACAACGCGACAACCAATCCCTACGTCGCCACCCCCTCGCCTTGGATCAACCCGCTCAACATCCCCAACCGCGGCGACATCCAGGAAACCGAACGCGACACCCAGAGCCTGCAGATCGACCTCGCCGCCAACTACGACTTCGGCGCTATCACCACCCAGACCATCGTCGGCGCCGGCTTCTCCTTCCAGGAAGCGTTCAACAACAACAAGAGCGCCAACCTCCCCGGCATCAATCTGCTCAACAAGGTCATCGCCTACCCGAACTACCCGTCGAACTGGACGACCATCAACAAGAGCAAATACAACAACCAGCAGTTCTACATCAGCGAGCGCATCGGCCTGATCGACAACCGCCTCTTCCTCACCGGCGGCCTGCTGCACTACTACAGCCGCCTGCGGAATTGGAACGGCCTCACCAACGTCACCACCGGCAAGCTCGACGACGCCAAAAACATGTGGACCGCCGGCGCCCTTTTCAAAGCGACCGATCGCATCTCCGTTTACTACAGCCATTCCACCAACGGAAATCCCACCATCGTGAACCAGACGCAGGCTCTCTGGCGCGACGGCGTTCAAGACGAGATCGGCATCAAATCCGAGTTCTTCGACAAGCGGCTCTCGCTCAGCGCATCCTACTTCGAGATCTCCCAGACGAACGTCACCGTTCCCAATCCGGCCTACCAAACCGACCCGACGCAGCCCCAAACGCTCGTCTCCGACCTCAACAACAAGGGCTACGAGCTCGAGCTCATGGGTCAGCTCACGCCGAACTTCTCCGTCGTCGCGACCTACTCGCACCTGAAGATGCGCGACGCCCTCGGCCGCATGGTCCGCGCCGTGGCCGACCACAACGCGGCCCTGCTGCTCAACTACCGCTTCCTCGATGGCCCCGCCCAAAACCTGTCGCTCGCCTTCGGCGTCACTTACAGCGGCAAGCGCGCCGGCGACATCCCCGACGGCAACTTCACCCAGCTCGGTGTCGTGAAACAAGTGAGCTTCTACCTCGAGCCGCAGTATCTCACCACGTTCATCGCGAACTACCGCCTCAACGATCGTTGGTCCTTCCAGGGCAACATCGACAACGTCTTCGACGACGCCGACTACATCTCCGTCGCCGGCGGCCGCATCACCGGCACCGGCCTCACCACCCAACCCGGCATCAACTTCCGCCTCACCACCCGCTACGACTTCTAACCATTGAAATGGACGCGCGGTGCCCTCACCGCGCATTTCCCTCCACCAGCCCCGGCCCAAAAGCCGGGGCTTCTTCATTCCCCTTTTCCTTTCACCCTCACCCTCCCTTTAACTTTCACCCTCACTTTCACTTTCACTTTCCCTTTCCCTTTCACTCCCCACCACTCCGCGGCGGCGCATTCCCCGGCGTCCGCGCAAACGGAATCACATCCCGAATATTCGGCACGCCCGTCACAAACATCAGCATCCGCTCAAACCCCAACCCAAACCCCGCGTGCGGCACCGTCCCATACCGCCGCAAATCCAAATACCACCCATAATCCTCCGGACTCAACCCGTGCCGCCGCATGTTGCCCTCCAACACCTCCAGCCGCTCCTCGCGCTGACTCCCGCCCACAATCTCCCCAATCCCCGGCACCAACACATCCATCGCCGTCACCGTCTTCTCATCGTCATTTAGCCGCATATAGAACGGCTTAATCTCCTTCGGATAATTGAACACCGTCGTCGGACACTTGAACACTTCCTCCGTCAAGAACCGCTCGTGCTCCGACTGCAGATTCGCGCCATACTCGATCGGATACTCGAACTGCTTCCCGCTCTTTCTCAGCAGCTCCACCGCCTCCGTATAACTCACGCGCTGAAACGGCCGCTCCAACACGAAATCCAGCCGCTTCAACAGTTCCTTGTCCACGAACTTGCTGAACAATTCCAAATCCTCCGCGCAGTTCGTCCGCACGTCGCGAATCAGATACTTCACAAATTCCTCCGCCAGATCCATGTCGCCCGCCAGATCGCAAAACGCCACCTCCGGCTCGATCATCCAAAACTCGTTCGCATGCCGCGACGTATTCGAATTCTCAGCACGAAACGTCGGCCCAAACGTGTAAACTTTCCCCAACGCACACGCGAACGCCTCCGCCTCCAATTGCCCGCTCACCGTCAGATACGTTTTCCGCGCAAAGAAATCCTTCGCGTCGTCCACCAATCCATCTTCCCGCTTCGGCGGATTCCCCACATCGAGCGTCGTCACGCGAAACAACTCTCCCGCCCCTTCGCAATCGCTGCCCGTGATGATCGGCGTGTGCACATAAACGAACCCGCGTTCCTGAAAGAACCGGTGAATCGCAAACGCCAGCTTGCTCCGTGTCCGGAAAATCGCGCCAAACAAATTCGACCGCGGACGCAGATGCCCGATCTCCCGCAGAAACTCCGGCGTGTGTCCTTTCTTCTGCAACGGATACGTCGCATCCGCCGTCCCGATCACGTTCACTTCCTCCGCCGCCACTTCCCACTTCTGCCCCGCGCCCTGCGACGCCACCAATTTTCCCCGCACGCTCACCGACGCCCCCGTCGTCAGATGCTGCACCGCCGCGTAATTCGCCAGCGTCGACGGCGCGATCACCTGCAGGTTCTTCAGGCATGACCCGTCGTTCAGCTCGATAAACGAAAACGTCTTCGCATCGCGCCGCGTCCGCACCCAGCCCTGCACAAGAATTTCGTCCCGCGCCGCCTCACTGTGCAGCGCATCCTTCACCGATGTCGGTTTGAGCATCCCGCCATCGAACGCGTCCGCCGCACGCCGGCAAAAAGATTATGGCACCTGCAATCGGCTAGAATCCCGCTTCATAGCCTGCCTCGCAGTCACCACTTTCTCACCACCTTTCGCCTCCGACGCGATCAACGCCAGCTCGCTCACGCGCCCCTTTTCAAAACGCACCAGCAGCGACCCGCACGTTTCGGTCCCCGCCACCCTCCGATTGCGGTAAACCCACGCCCCATCCGCCATCACCATGTCCGGCCAGCCGAGCTTCGTCGCAACTTGGATTCGCATCGTGCCGTGTTCCACGTAGTCGCCCGCTGCCTGCACCCGGATCACTTCTCCGACGCTCGTTTGATCCGCCGCCCATCCGCTCATCGGTAGCACCGCTGCGACGATCGCCCAGGCCAGTGTCCGCGAAAAAGAGTGAGAAGTCTTCGTCTTCATAAGGTATGTTCAGGTTCGCCGCGCAACGTGCGCCTTCGCCCTTCCTCTCGCGAAAGTTTCCCAGCCATCCGCTCGCCGCCTGCTTCACCGGCGCGGCGCACCGAGCCAACCGCTCGCCCGCCAAGTGAACGGCTCGGAAAACCCATCGACGCTCCCGCGCCGCCCGCTACCGTCGCTCCCGATGCGCGTCTCGCTCCGGCGAACTCTCCTTCCGTTCATCGCGTGGTTGTTCCTTTCGGGCCTCTCCCCCGGCCTCCAGGCTTCCGACTCCCACTCCAACCCGCCCGACGCCGAATCCACTCCGCGTTTCGTTTTCCGCTTCCAAAGCGGTGACGACCTTCAATGGGCCGAAAAAGATTTCGACGACTCCGCCTGGCGCTCAATCAACCGCCTGCAGCTGCCCTCGCGCAGCGGCCCTTACTGGGTCCGCTGGCGCCTCCGTCTCCAGGATTCCGATACGTCTCCTCTCCGCGACGGGCTCCTCCTGAAAATGGTCGCCAGCTACGATCTGTATTGGGACGGACATCTCATCGGCCGCAACGGCCGCCCCGCCGCCTCGCTCGCCGACGAAATCCCCGGCAATGTCGACGCGCTCTTCCAAATTCCACCCGATCTCCTCGGGCCCGGCGAACACGTGGTCGCACTCCGTCTTTCGAGTTTTCGCACCGGCTTCAGCAGCAGCACCTACGGGCTCTTCTTCCGCTGGGCCAACTTCCGCGAGCTCCTCGTCGAACGTTCCCGCACCGCCATGCTTTCCGTCATGGCCGTCGGCGCCGCCGCCGTGATCGCCATCGTCTTCGGGCTCATGTGGCTGCTCGCCGGCCGTCGTCTTCCGTTGTTCATTTTCTCCCTGCTCTTCCTTTTCGCCGCCCTCATGCAAGCGCTGCAGGCATGGCGCTGGCTTTTCGATTATCCTTATCACTGGCACTACCCGCGCTCGCTCGCCACCGCCGTCTTCGTCACCGGCCTCGCCGCGCTGCTGCCGATCTTCGTCCTCCATCATTTTCGCGTCGGCCGTCCGCCCTGGATCTACGCCTTCATCGCCGTCGCGATGCTCGTGATCTGGCTGACCAACTCCTACTACAACAACATCGGCTTCCTGTCGTTCGCCGTCGGTTTCGTCGTCGCCCTCTCGCTCTCCATCCTCGCCATCGTCCGCCGCAAGCGCGGCGCCGGCATCGCCACCGTCGGCCTGTCCGCCTCGCTGCTCGCCTTGCTGTTCGCTCCGTTCGAATTCCTCGACCACGCGTTTTTCATCAGCGCCGGCCCCGCCGCCTTCGGCCTGCTCGTCGCCGTCGTCCTCCAGCTGCGCGACGAACGCAAGGAAGCCCAACAAGCCAAACTCACCGCCGCCCGCCTCGAGATCGAACTGCTCAAGAAAAACATCGAGCCTCACTTCGTCCTCAACACGCTCGCCGCCCTCGTCGAAATCATCGAGCAACAACCCAAAACCGCCGTCGCTCTCATCGAGGCGCTCGCCGACGAATTTCGCCTGCTCAACCGCATCTCGAGCGAAAAACTCATCCCTCTCTCCCAGGAACTGGAACTCTGCCACGCCCATCTCCACGTCATGAGTCTGCGCAAGGGCGCCCAATGCTCGCTCACCACCGAAGCCATCGACCCGCACGCGCAAATTCCCCCGGCGCTCTTCCTCACGCTCGTCGAAAACGGCCTGACGCATCTCCTCCCCCGCGACGGCACCATCCGCTTCCACCTCGCCGCCGAATCTCACGGCAACTCCACGACCTACACCTTGCGCGCCGACGGTCTCCGACAATCGGATACACCCCACCCGTCCCCCACCGACGGCACCGGTCTCCGCTACATCAAGGCCCGCCTTGAAGAAAGTTTCACCGGCTCCTGGTCCCTCGCGAGCCGCCCTTCCCCATCAGGTTGGGAAACCGTCATCACCGTTCCCTCCGTCTGCGTCGCTCCCACCGCGCCGTTGCCCTTGCCCGCATGAGAATTCTCATCGTCGAAGACGAACCGTTGCTCGCCCAGCGTCTCGAGCGTTTCTGCCGCGAAATCCTCGCCGACAAAATCGCCTCCATTCGCATCGCATCGTTCTTCTCCGAAGCCAGCGCGCGCCTCGACGAATCCCCCATCGATCTGCTGCTGCTCGATCTCAATCTCCACGGTCGCGACGGCATGCAGCTCCTCGCCTCCTCCGTCGCCGGTTCGTTCCACACGATCATCGTCTCCGCCAACATCGACCAGGCCCTCCGCGCCTTCGAATACGGCGTCCTCGATTTCGTCCCAAAACCTTTCTCCCGCGAACGCCTCGCCCACGCCTTGCAACGCGCCACCGAACGCGACGCCCGCGCCGTCTCCGCCGCCAAATACGTCGCCGTCCGCAAACACGGACGCGTCGAGCTGGTTCCCATCGATCGCATCCTCTACGTCGAGGGCGCCGGCGCTTACGCCGAGCTCGTCCTCGACGACGGCCGTCGCGAGCTCCACGACAAAACCCTCGAAAAACTTCACGCCATCCTTCCGCCCGTTTTCGAACGCATCCACAAAAGCTATCTCGTCCGCCTCGACGCCGTAAAAGCGCTCCACGCCCAGGAGGGCAGCCACTACGAAGCCGAACTCCACCACGGCCTTCGCCTCCCCGTCGGTCGCACACGCTACAAGGAGCTCCGCGAAAAGCTCGGCTAAACCCCGCTCGCGTCTCCCTGCTTGCCTCGCCGCCCCGAGCTCCCGTTCACTCTTCGTCCAGTGAAACAAAGCATCGTCACCCTCGACATGGAGGGCGTCCTCACCCCCGAAATCTGGATCGCCGTCGCCGAACGCACCGGCATCCCCGAGCTGCGCCGCACGACGCGTGACGAACCCGACTACGACAAGCTGATGCGCTACCGCATCGAGATCCTCGATCGCCACGGCATCACGCTTTCCAAAATCCAGGAGGTCATCGGCACGCTCTCCCCGCTCCCCGGCGCCGTCGATTTCCTCAACGCCCTCCGCGGCCGCGTCCAGTTCATCATCCTTTCCGACACGTTCGAACAATTCGCCCTCCCGCTCATCCGCCAGCTCGGCTGGCCCACGCTTTTCTGCCACCGGCTCATCGTCGAAAACGACCGCATCACCGGCTACCAGCTCCGCCTCGCCGACCAAAAACGCCACGCCGTCGAAGCCTTCCAACGCCTCAACTTCAACGTCATCGCCGCCGGCGACTCCTTTAACGACACCGCGATGCTCTGCCAGGCCGACACCGGCATCCTGATCCACGCTCCCGAAAACGTGATCGCCCAGTTCCCGCAGCTCCCGTCCGTCCACACCCACGACGAGCTCCTAAAACTCATCAGCGACCGCCTTTAAGCCAAAGCTGCAAGCCCGCCACCCCGGCGGGCTTTTTGTCGCCCGAGTCGCACCGTCATCTCCGCCTGAGCACTTGCCAACCCGCAGGACCCTCCCAACGTTGGCCGTCCTATGCATTTCGACAACCTTCAGCCCGGACTCTCCGCCCC
>JAFAAS010000097.1 GCA_023426435.1 Verrucomicrobiota bacterium
GCGGAGGTGTTGAAGACGATGGTGTCGCCGCTGGCGGGTTGGGTGGTTGGACGCGCGATGGGATTGGGCGAACTCGAGCTGAAGATGGTGATGATCTTCATGGCGACGCCGACGGCGATCATCTCGTATGCGGTCGCCGTGGAGTTGAAAGGCGACGAAGGGATCGCGTCGGGCGCGATCGTGTTGAGCGTGCTGACCTCGGTGGCGTCGCTGGCGGTGGTGATCGGGGTGCTTTAGAGAAACGTCGCCTGCGAGCGGGCTCCTACAAACGGCCCAAGCTACTTTCGGGGAGTCACGGTCGAGGAGCGGGGCGCATCAAGGAATGCGAAGCGTGATGCCGACGGTGAGGGCGTTTTCGTTTTGGATGACGTCGCGGTTGGCTTCGAGAATTTCGTCCCAGCGACCGGGAGTGCCGTAATATTGGCGGGAGATATTTGCGAGGGTGTCGCCGAGAACGACGGTGTGCTGGCGCGGCGCGGCGGGGGTGTCGAGGGGAGCGGGTGTATCCGGAGTTTGGGGACGGGCGAAACCGGGGCGTGTCGGGGTGGCGAGGGTGGAGCCAGGAGGGGGGCCGGCGAGGGCGACGCGGGTCTTGAGTTGCGCGTTTTCGGCGGAAACGGAAACGAGCTGGGCCTTGGTTTGGCGGAGCTCGTCGTAGAGTGCGGACATCTGGGCGGCGTTGTCGGCGGCGGAGCGCTCGGCGGCCGTGTGGGCGTTTTCGGCGGAGCGGGCGGCGTCGTTTTTCAGGCGATCGTTTTCGGCCTGGAGTTGCGAGAAGCTGCGCAGGACGGTGGCGAGGCGGTCTTCGGTGTCGGCGAGTTTACGCGTGAGGTCGGGTGACGGCGCGGCGGCGGGCTGAGGTGCGGTGGCGTCGGCGAGCCGGGATTCGAGCGTGGCGTGATCGGCGCGAAGAGAATCGAGTTCGGCTTGGAGGCGGGTGACCTCGGCGGCGGAGGATTTCAGGCGGTCGTTTTCGGATTGGAGCTGGGAGAAACTGCGGAGCGTGGTGTTGAGCTTGTTTTCGGTGTCGGCGAGTTTGGCGGCGAGATCGTCGGGCGGCGGTTGGGAGAGCTTGGCTTCGAGCTCGGCTTTTTCGTCGCGGAGGGACGCGAGCTCGGCGGTGAGCTTCTCGGTGTGGGCGGAGGCGTTTTTGAGGCGGTCGTTTTCCTGTTGGAGGAGCGTGTAGCTGCGGAGGGCGGTGGAGAGTTTGTCTTCGAGATCGGCGAGTTTGGCGGCGATTTCGGGGGAAGGCTCGGAAGCGTTTACGGGGGACGTGGCGGCGAGCTGTTCGCGGAGGGTGTTTTCGGATTCGCGGAGCTGAGCGAGGTCGGATTGGAGGCGCGTGTTTTCCTGGCGGAGCGTTTGGAGGAGGGTGGCGTTCTGGGTGTGTTGGTTGGACGCGGCGCGAAGGACATCGTTTTCGGCGCGAACCAAGGCTTCGGCGCGGCGGGTTTCGGCGAGTTGGGATTCGAGCTCGGCGAGCTTGGAGGAGAGATCGCTGGCGGGGGTGGCGGCGGCGAGTTGTTCGCGGAGGCGGGATTCGCTTTCGCGGAGCTGGGCGAGTTGGGATTCGAGGGCGGCTTTTTCCTCCTGCAGGCGGGAAGCGCCGGCGACGAGGGTATTGAGGCGATGGGTGGCTTCGTCGGCGCGGGCTTTTTCGGCGGCGAGCGCGGCGGGCGAGAGGGTGTCGCTGGGGGCGGAGGCGAGCTCCTTCACGCGCGCGTCGGCGGTGGCGAGGAGGGCTTTGACGTCGCGGAGCTCGGCCGTGCGAGCGTTGAGAGTGGAGTCGAGTTGTTGGTTTTTGGTGCTGAGGACCTCGATCGTGGCCTGGGCGCTTTGGAGTTTGGTGCGGAGGTCGGCGATTTCGGCGGCGAGGCGTTCGGATTCGGCGCGAGTGGAATCGTCGGACGTTTCCGGTGCGCGTTGGATGACGATGTCGGGCTCGTCGGCGGCGTAGGCGGGAAGCGAAGCGGCGAGAAGGCAGGTGAGGAGGAAGCGAGTCGGAGCGATCATGACGCAAAAGCAGGGAGGTTTGGACACAAAGGACGGGCGCGAGTGCGAAGAGAGTGTGCGGGATCAGGTCCAGGATTTCGAACGTTCGACGGCGCGGGACCAGTCGCGGCGCAGGCGTTGGATGGAAGCGGCGGGGGCGGACGGGCGGAACGTTTTTTCGACGCCCCACAGGCGAGCGATTTCGCTGCGATCTTTCCAGAAGCCGACGGCGAGGCCGGCGAGGTAAGCGGCGCCGAGTGCGGTGGTTTCGGTGGTGCGCGGGCGGATGACGGGCACGCGGAGGAGGTTGCTTTGAAATTGCAGCAAGGCGTCGTTCACGGTGGCGCCGCCGTCGACGCGGAGTTCGCGGAGGCGTTGGCCGGAATCGGTTTGGATGGCGGTGATGAGATCGGCGCTTTGGAAGGCGATGCTTTCGATGGCAGCGCGGGCGATGTGGGCGGCGGTGGTGCCGCGGGTGAGACCGAGGAGGGCGCCGCGCGCGTTGGGGTCCCAATGAGGGGCACCGAGGCCGGCGAAAGCGGGGACGAAGTAAACGCCGCCGTTGTCGGGGACGCGGGCGGCGAGCGTTTCGACCTCGGAGGAGCGGGCGATCATGCCGAGTCCGTCGCGCAGCCATTGCACGACGGCGCCGCCGATGAAAACGCTGCCCTCGAGCGCGTATTCGAGCGGGCTGGACGCGCCGAGGCGCCAGGCGATGGTGGTAAGAAGCTGGTGTTGGGAGACGACGGGTTGCGTTCCGGTGTGTTGGAGGAGGAAGCAACCGGTGCCGTAGGTGTTTTTTGCCATGCCGGGGCGAAAGCAGGCCTGGCCGAAGAGGGCGGCTTGCTGGTCGCCGGCGATGCCGGCGATCGGGAGTCCGCGGAGGGCGGGAAGTGCGGAGATCTCGCCGACGACTTCGCTGCTGGCGCGGATCTCGGGGAGGATTTCGCGAGGGATGCGAAGCGTGCGGAGCAGTTCGTCGTCCCACTGACCCGTGCGCAGATCGACGAGGAGCGTGCGGGAGGCGTTGGAGACGTCGGTGGCGTGCACGCGTCCGTTGGTGAGTTGCCAGAGGAGCCAGGTGTCGACGGTGCCGAACGCGAGCTCGCCGCGCTCGGCCCGACGTCGGGCGCTGGGGATGTGATCGAGCAGCCAGCGGAGTTTCGTGCCGGAGAAATACGGATCGAGGACGAGGCCGGTGCGCTCGCGGAAAAGCGGCTCGAGCCCGCGGCGTTTGAGATCGGCGCACAATTTGGCGGTGCGGCGATCCTGCCAGACGATGGCAGGAGCGATGGGTTGGCCGGAGCGGCGTTCCCAGATCAAGGTCGTTTCGCGCTGGTTGGTGAGGCCGACGGCGGCGAGGTCGCGGCGGGTGAGATTGGCTTCGGCGACGGCGGCGAGGGCGACGCGGCGGGTGGTTTCCCAGAGATCGCGCGGGTGGTGTTCGACCCAGCCCGGTTGGGGAAAGTGTTGGGCGAATTCCTGCTGGGCGGTGGCGCGAGCGCGCCCCTGACGATCGAAGAGGATGGCGCGGGAGGAAGTCGTGCCTTGGTCCAGCGCGAGGATCAGCGGAGCGCTCATGGGGCGGGGCGAGCTTGAGACGAAACGGGACGGCTTCAAGCATGGGAGGCCCCTACGCAGGTATACGTAGATCCGCGGGGGCTCTCGTCTTGACTTGGCGTTCTAGGGTATAAACCTCGGCGCCGCTGTTTCCACTCCGGCATGCCACCCCAGCAAACGAGTCCTTGTCGATCTGCGATGCTACCTTTGGAAGGGGTGCCGGTTTATTAGCGCTGCGGCTTTGGCCAGGCGTCGTCTTCGTTGCGTGTCGTCGCGCGTTTTCTTTTCAAGCCCATGAAAGTTCTACGTGTCAGCTTCCTGTTGTTCGCTGCGCTGCTGAGCGCGGCGTTCGCGCAAAACGGTTCCGTTGCCCCGGCGCGCCAAGCGTATAACGCGGCGATTTTCGTCACGAATCGCGCGGGTGCGGAATACGACGCGCAGATCCCGGTGCTCGAGGATTTGCTGACGGCGAAGCTGACGGATGTCGGTTTCAGCCTGATGACGCGCGGCGTGGTGATCGACGCGGCGAGCAAGTTCGACAACAGCCTCGCGTCGATGGATCGCCCGGACGACCGCCTCTCGGCGCAGTTGCAGGATCAATCGTCGGCGCTGCGGCTCGCGGAGAGCATGGGAGCGGATTACATCCTGTCCGCGTCGATCGCGGGCATCACGAAGCAGAAGCGCAACATCAATGCCTACGGGGTGCAGGTGGCGAATTACGAATACACGCTGCGCCTGGCGTATAATGTTTTCGATGCGAACGGCGGCGGCTCGCTCACGGGTGGCGTGGTGCGCGCGACGAAGACCGAGCAGAACACGGTTCATTCGAATCAAGGCTTCAAAGTCGTCCCGCCCGATCCTTCGACTCCTGCGGCGGCGCCCGGATCCGAGGCGGCGAACGCGGACGAAGCGCTCGCGCGTTTCGCGAAGCAATATGAGAAGGCGATCGGCCTGGTGGTGATCGCCGGGCCGAACGGTCCGGTGCCGATGGCGACGGCCTGGGGCGTGGGGCCGAATGCGTTTGCGACGAACAGCCACGTGACGGAGCCGGTGAAGGAATACATGGCGAAGGGCCTTCCGGTGTATGTGGTCATCAACAAGCATCCGGATCTGCGCTATCCGGTGACGCGCGCGATTTCGCATCCGCGTTATGGCGGCCCGGGTCCGAACGCCGACGGCCGTGAGCCGGCGGTGGGCGGTTACGATGTGGGCGTGCTCGAAGTTCAAGGCGCGCTCCAATCGTGGATGCCCGTGGCGACGATGGACGAGTTGAAGCAACTCGATTCGGGTCATCGCATCGCCTATCTCGGATTCCCGATGGAGGAGATCCAGGGCGGCGGCGTCGATCCGCGCAGCCCGGTGGCGACGATGCAGTCGGGTATTGTCACGGCGAATACAGATTGGTGGCTCTCGCACGGCACGCCGGACACGCGGCAGCTCGTGCAGCACAATCTCAGCTCCTCGGGCGGCGCGAGCGGCAGCCCGATTTTCAATGCGAAAGGCCGCGTGATCGCGTTGCACTCGGCGGGCAACTCGAGCCAGAGCGTCGCGATCGAGGACGGCCAGATGAGGGTGACGCGGCGCAAGTCCGGCGTGCAGATCAATTACGCGCAGCGCGCGGATCTTCTCGCGGATGTTTATACGCTTCGCACTTCGGGAAGCGGGAGCTCGTCGGTCGCCGCGAAAGCGGCGGTGGCGGTGGCGTTCGTCGATCCCGACATCGAAGCGGTGGTGGCGGATTTGCTCGACGACGCGACCACGCAGCTGGCGACGATGCTGAAAACGAAGGTGGCGCAGAACCGCATTCCGGCGCCGAGCGCGAAAGCGAATTTCGTCAACATCACCCTGAATGTTGAAACGGCCGATCTCTACGTGCCCGACGTGCGTATCGGGCCGGAGAATACGGTAACGATTCAGGATGGCCGCCTCGCGGTGGCTCCGCTCAACGTCAGCGTCGAAATCGACGGCGTGACGGTGGGTTCGGCGCCGGGCAAGGTTCAGGTGCGTCCCGGGCTGCGCAAGCTGCGGCTGACGCGCGAAGGCTACACCCCGTGGGAGCGCACGATCAACGCGGTTGAAGGCCAGACGCTGACCGTCGCGATGCAGATGAGTCCGGCGGGTCTCGCGCGGTGGCAGGAGCTCACGGCGTTCATGAACGTGTTGAAGAACGACGCGAAGCTCACGGATGCCCAGGTGCAGGTCCTCCAAGGACAGGCGCAAATGCTGCAGAACAGCGGTTTCAAGGTGAACGTAAACACCACCGATGGAATCGTGATTCAGAATCGCTCCATCTTTGGCCTGTAATTTTCCACTCCGATGATCGCCATGAAACTTTCCCGCTGGTTCTGTCTCGGTCTCGTTGCCGCCGCGCTGGCGGCTCCCTTCGCGCACGCGCAGGAAGGCCGCAAGAGCATCGTCGTAACGAAAATCGCTGCGACGGATGCGTTGTTGAAACGCATGTCGAATCAAGGTGTGACGCTCTCGATCGAGAGCGTGCTCCAGGCGCTCGATGCGCAGGTTTACGACCGGCTCGTGAACACGCGGCGCTTCAATGTGCTCGAGCGCTCCGACGCCGACGCGCTGCTGGAGGAGGCGGGCGCGACGGGCGGGACGTTCATCTTCAGCAAATCGGATTACGTTTTCACGATCCGCGTCGACAGCTTCAACGATCGCCAGGAAACGCGCCGGCTCGCATCGCTCGGCAAGACGGTGATGGCGCGCTCGCTCGAGGTTTCGGCGGTGGCCAAGATCACCGAAGGCGCCACAGGCCGCGCGATCGGCACGGCGAATATCCAAGTAGCGGTGCGGGATTCGGAGAATCGGTCGGCCAACACCGTCGATCGCGTGGGCGAGGCGAGCGACGACTTGATCAATCAGGCGACGCGCGAGCTGGCGCACAAACTGGCGATGCGCGCGGTGGATTTCATCTATCCGGCGCGGGTCATCGGCAAGCGCGACCAAGTCGTGACGATCAATCGCAACGACTCGTCCGGCATCAAAGTCGGGCAGGTGTGGGACGTGTTTGTGCTCGGCGACGAATTGATCGATCCCGACACGGGCGACACGAGCATGGAGGAAGTTTTCGTCGGCCAGGTGAAAGTGACGCGAGTCACGCCGCAGAACTCCCAGGCCACCGTCATCGAGGATACCGGCATCGATCGTGGAGCGCTGGTGCGCCTCGCGGAAGACGTCGAAGACGAGGAGGAGTAATCCTGGTCGCCTCGTCGCGTGCGCGAGCATGCGCGCGGATGCGTTCCCTTTTTCCAGCCAACTAACCTAGATATCGCATGAAATCGTCCCCCACCTCGAGGCCGGCGAAATACTTCGCCGTGCTCGCCAGTCTCGCCGCGCTTTTCCTCGCCGGCTGTCAGACCTACCAGCAACAGAGCAGCGCTCTGACTCAATCCAGCCGCATGGGCGGCGTGGCGGCCGCAGTGGCGGCGGTCGACAAAAAAGCGGAGGCGGCGAAAGGTTCGAAGGACGAGATTGTCTGGCGCCTGGAGCAGGGATCGGCGTTGCGGAATGCCGCGCTGGCCGATGTGTCGCAAGTTGCGCCGCCTCCGCCGCCGCCCGCCGCCCCCGTGGCGGAAGGCGAGACGCCGGCTCCGGTGGCCGCGCCCACGCCGGAGGAAGTGCATGCGTATTATTTCAATCGCTCGATCCAGGCTTTCGATTTGGCGGAGGAGCGGATCAATCGCTACGAAGAGGAAGCGAAACTGAAGGTCGGCGCCGAAGTTGGCGCGGCGCTGACGAGCCAGGCTTCGCTGCCGTATCGAGGCCGCGCTTACGACAAGGTGATGATGAACACCTACAAGGCGCTCAATCAAATGGCGCTTGGCCAGCGCGACGCCGTGCGCCTCGAGCTCAATCGCTCGTTGCAGCGCCAGCGCGATGCGGTGGCTGAAAACGAAAAGCGAATCGCGGAAGCGCAGGAAATCGCCGCGAAGGCGAAGACGGGCGAAGCGAAGACCGAGGACGGCAAGAACGCCGCTTACGATTCTGACAAAGCGCTCTCCGATCCGAAGACAGGCCCGGCGTTGCAAGCGGCGTTCGATTCGTCGATCGCGCCGATGAAACCTTACGGCGATTACGTGAATCCCTTCGCGGTGTTTCTCGATGGATTGTTCTTCAGCACGCTCGGCGAAAATGGCTCCGACTGGGAGCGCGGCCGGCATTCGTTCGAGCGCGTGGCCGGGATCGTTTCGGATAATCCGTATCTGCGTGACGATCTCGCGATGGCATCGGCGGTGGCGGAGGGGCAGCAGCCGGAAGGTTTGACCTACGTCATCTTCGAGACGGGTTCGGCTCCCGCGCGCGGCCAGGTGCGTGTCGATATCCCGACCTTTCTGGTCACGAGCAAGCTGGCGTATGTCGGCGCGGCGTTTCCGAAGCTCGAATTCAACAATGACTATATCAGCACGCTCGGCATCGGGTGCGGCGGGCAAACGTTCACGACGGCGACCATCGCCAGCATGGACAGCATCGTGGCCAACGACTTCAAGAACGAGTGGCCGTCGATCGTCACGAAGACGATGATCACCACCGCGACGAAAGCGATCGTGCAAGCGGCGGCGCAGAAAGTGGCGGAAGATCGCGGAGGCATGTGGGTGGGCCTTGCGGCGGGTCTGGTGATGGGCGGGATCAACTCCGCGACCAATATCGCCGATACGCGCACGTGGACGACGTTGCCGAAGGAGTTTCAATACGCGCGCGTCCTGACGCCGGCGGACCGCCAGCTCACGCTGACGGCCGGATCGGCGACGCAAACGATTGAGCTGATACCGGGATCGGTGAACGTCGTCTATGTGAAGAGCGCGTCGTCGACGGCGCCGCTTTACGTCTCACAATTCGCCCTCAAATGAAATCCAGTCTGCTCCTTCTGCCCGCCGTGCTGTTGCTCGCCGGCTGCGGCACCACTGTGAACACCGTCTCGCGCGCCGACTCGCTGGCGGCGCCGAGCATGGTCGCCGACCGGCGTGTGATCACCGACAATTCCCTTGCGGGCATGGTGCGGGTGGTCTCGGTGAATCAAGCCACGGTCTCCGGCAACCTGTTGAAGATTCAGGCGACGATCGAAAACCTGAAGCGCTCGACCAAGACGTTGAATTACAAATTCGAGTGGGTGGACGAGAACGGTATGGCCGTCGATTCGCCGAATGAGACGTGGAAGCAGATTCGTCTGCAGCCGCGCGAGACGACGACGATTTCCACCGTCGCGATCACGCCGCGCGCCGTCGACTTCAACCTCAAGCTCAAGGAATAGTCCTTCGTCTCCATGAACCAAAAACGATTCCAGAAATTCTCCGCCGCCGTCACGTTGTCGGCCGTTGCGTTCCTCTTCGCCGGATGTGAAACGACGCCCGAGACCCGCACGATCGATTCGCGCGGTCCCGAGACGTTGAATACGTCCAGCATCAACTCGCAGGATTGGTCGAATGCCGCCGATCAGCTCGTTGCCTCGCTGCTCTCCTCCGGAGCGCTCGAGCGCGCGAAAAAGCAGCCGGCGGTGCTCGCGATCGATCGCGTGATCAACAACACCACGCTGTCGGTCGACACCGATCTTCTCATCAAGAAGATCCGCGTGGCGCTCACGCAGACCGGAAAGGTCGCGGTGACGAACACGATGGGCTTGGGCGAACGCGCGGTCGTGGCCTCGGAAGCGGCGGAACTCGAAGAGTTGACCACCGGCAAGAAGCAGAAGCTGACCACGCCGGACTACACGCTTTACGCGAAGCTGATCCAGCAGACGGATCGCTCCGGGAAGCAGACGCAGAATACGTATTCGTTCCAGATGTCGCTGGTCGATACGCGCAGCGGGCTGACGACTTGGGAGGAAGAGCGTTCGATCGCGAAGCTCACCCGTCGCCCCAGCGTCGGTTGGTAAACACCTTGTGCTGCGAACGACTTAATCCAGCACCAAGCAACAAAGCCCCGGCGGAAACGCCGGGGCTTCTTCTTTTTCGGAGATGTGTCGTGCGAGGATGCTCGCCGTGCTTCGCGATGGCTCGCGTTCGTCGCCGCGGATCCCCTTCGCTTCTTCTGAGAATCACAGATGCCGCGAAACACGCGCGCGCGCGTGTGGCAACGATGTGACCGCGGTCACTTGCTCTTGGGAGTGGTCGGCGGGCCGATGGGGCGGCCGTATTCGTCGACTTCGGTGTCGACCGGCACTTGCACGGTGCGGCCATCCGCCGTGGTTTCGGTGCGCCACGTGCGGACGATGCGCCGCTCGTTGGTGAAGTTGGATTTTACCGCATCGGAAGCGCCCTCGGCGCCGCCTGCGATGGCACCTGCAACGCCGCCGGCAACCGCGCCGACGGCTGAGCCTGCGGCGTAGCCGATGGCGGGGCCGGGTTGGTTCGGGTTGGTGACGCGAGTTTCGGGCGGGCGGGTGGCGCAGCCGGATGCGAAGGCGAGAAGCAAGGCGACGCTCGACGAAACGAGGGCGGAGCGGGTCTTCATTTCGGCGAAATTTCTAACCAGGAGCCCAAAGGCAGCAAGACCGATCTGGCGCTACGGACGGAACTTCCGTGCGCGCATGAAACCAAAGCGACGAGGCCCTGTCAGGGGCGCCATGAGAACCGGGCGAAAAATCGCGCTGACGATGCTGGCGATGACGCTGGCGGCGCCGGTTTTTGCCGGACGCGGACCCGGCCCGCGCGATGGCCGTCACGGATTTCATCACCGGCATCATCATCATCACGGTGGACATGGACATTACATCCGCCGCCACGGATGGCACCGGCCGCATTCGCGGGTGAGCTTGTGGTTTGGATATCCCGCCTACTCGCGGATCCCGTCGTATTCGTATTATGACTACGCGTATCCAAACTGGGATACGCGGCCGAACTACGTGGCGAGCGGAGCGGTGTTGGGCGCGTTGGCGGGCGCGGTGATCGGAAACAATAGCGGCGATCTTGGATACAGTTCGTGGCGCGGCGCGGCACTCGGCAGCGTGGTGGGGCTGGCGGCGGGAGCGGTGGCGGAAAAGCGAGCGCGAGAGCGGGAGGAGGAAGCGGCTGCGACGGCGCCAACGGTGACAGTTTCGACGCAGGCACCGTCGGCGCCGGAGGATGAAGCGAAGGACGAGCGCGCCCGGATGCGTTCCTTGGAAAAACCGTCGCGCATGGCGGAGGCGAACCGGCTCTTTGGACGATGAGGCTCACCTGATTTTAACGGCACTGTTGAAAGACTGGAAGTGTCAGCGCCCGACTCATGAACCCGCGAAAATTCGTTCGTATCCTTTTTTCGAGCACAGCGACCTTGGCGCTGCTGGCGCTGACCGGTTGCGCGTCGCGCGGCGTGAAGAATCCGGATGGGGTGCCCGTGACGCAAATGGGCGCGGACGAGCGCGGCTTTGTGGCGGGAACGGGAATCGAATCGCAGGACCTCGTGGTGGTGACCGACCAGATGGTGCGCAGCATCTTGAACATTCCGGAGATCGGACGCGCGGACGTGCCGCCTCGCATCGTGCTCGATCCGGTGGTGAACGAGACCCGATTCCCGATCAACAAGGACATCTTCAACGATCGGATCCGGATTGGGTTGAATCGGAGTGCATTGGGACGCGTGCGATTCCTGGCTCGCGATCGAATGAGCACGCTCGAGCGCGAGCGGGAGCTGAAGCAAACGGGGCAAGTGACGGCGAGCGCAGACCCGAACGTCACGGAGTTTCGCGGAGCGGATTATTTTCTCACGGGGAAACTGTCCGGGATGTCGACGCGCACGAGTGCGGGCACGAGCGATTATGTGCTTTATAGCTTCCAGCTGATCGATGCGCGGACGAGCGAGATCGTCTGGGAGGACGCGGCTGAGATTAAGAAACAAGGGCTCGAAGATGCTGCTTATCGGTGAGCGCGCCGGGCACAGAGCAAGGTGCGGTCCGGCGGGGTCGTCGGCCTGAGGGCGGGCGTGAGGTGAAAAAGCCCGGTGAGGATGTCGGGCTCGGCAGGATCTTGATTGCGGGTTGCGTCATTCTGCTAGGCGGCTGTTTTTCGCCGGCGCGGGTGCCGAGCATTGCTTACACCGGCGATCCGGTGATCGATGGAAATGCGCAGCTCGCCGCGGCGCGGGTGGAGGATCGGGTGTTGTGGAATTATCGAATCGCGGCGGCGGCGATGCGGGTGGGGAATTTCGAGGAAGCGAAGCGCAAGCTCGACGACGCGATCCTCACGATGGGCGGAATCATCGCCAACTCGGAGGAAGCGGAGCGGGCGCGAAGGCTGTTTTCGGCGGAGCGATCGAAGGTGTTTATCGGCGAACCCTATGAGCGGGTGATGGCGTATTACTATCGCGGGATCCTTTATTGGCGCGATGGCGAGCCGGATAACGCGCGCGCGTGTTTTCGCACCGGACAGTTCATCGACAGCGACGCGGTGAATCAGAGCTATCGGAGTGATTACGTGCTGTTGGATTATCTCGACGGTCTCGCGAGCGTGAAGCTGGGCGCGGACGGACGAGATGCGTATCGGCGAGCGGTGGAGAACGGGAAAGGGCGTCCGCTGCCGCCGTATGACCGCGAAGCGAATGTGTTGGTCTTCGCGGAGTTTGGAGCGGGGCCGAGAAAGTATTCAGGTGGCGAATACGGCGAGCAGTTGCGGTTTGCGGTGTCGGATTCGCGCGCGCACGCGGCGGTGCTGACGATCGCGGGGCAAACGGTGACGCTGCCGGCGTATGACGATCTCAACTACCAGGCGACGACGCGAGGCGGGCGATTGATGGATCACATTCTGGGGAACAAGGCGGTGTTCAAAAGCACGACGAACGCCGTGGGCGACGTGGCGGCGGTGGGTTCGATCGTGTCGGCGAGCCGGATGAATCGATGGGATGGAACGCACAGCGAAGGATCGCAGAACACCGCGCTGGCCTTGGGGGCGGTGGCGTTGATCAGCAAGATCGCGTCGGCGGCGACGAGTCCGGAGGCGGATACGCGCACCTGGCACAACCTTCCGCAGCGGCTGAGTTTCGCGGCGTTGAGGCTCGAGCCGGGAGAACATGCGGCGAGGCTGGAGTTTTTGGATGTGGCGGGGGCGAAGCTTCCGGCGCTCGCGCAGGAACTGCGCATTGTAGTGGATGAAGCGGACCAAGATACGGTGGTTTTTCTGAGTGAACTTAAGCGCTGACGGGCAGTCTCACCGATCACCGCCAATGAACTATACGCACTGCATGACCGTGCTCGCCGCCACCGCAGGACTGCTGCTGTTTGCGGGTTGCGCGACCGAGCCCGGCCCCTTCTCGCCGCAGGACACCACGAAATACACCGTCGAAAACACCGAGAAGTTCGTGCTGCTCGACAAAGCGGCGCAGTATTCGATCACCTGCACGGGGTTGCAGGAGCGGATTCTTCCGGACGGGCGGCTCGAGGTCGTGGCGAATGTGAAGAACCGCGAAAACCGGCGGCTGCAGGTTCAGATCAATTGTGTGTTCAAGGACGAGCAGGGATTTTCGACGGGAGATGAGACGCCGTTTCAGAATTTGATTCTGGCGGAAAATTCGACGGAAGCGGTGCGGTTCACGGCGGCGAATCCGCTGGCGAAACGCTATACCATTCGCGTTCGGCAAGCGCGGTGATTTGAGACGATGAAACGCGGCGTGCTGTTCATGGTGGCGGCGAGTGCGGCGGTCGCGGCTTCACGCGAGCGAGACCCCGGAGTGCCGGTGCGTCAGGCTCAGCCGGATACATCGCATCTCTCGTTGCTCACGCCGCCGGGTGGAGAGAATCAGAAATTGTATGGTTCGCGTCGGGCGGTGTTGGTGAACGACGAAGCGGCGCGGGAGGTGACGGCGCGGTTTCGATCCAATTATGCGAAGGAGGAGGCGCCTCGGATCGCGGTGTTCGTGAATCGGGCGGTGTCGGATCGCGACGGCGAGTGGCGGCTGACGGAGAGGACGGAACGTTTCAACGAAACCACGACTGAGAAAGATGGCGAGGCGCCGACGACGACGCGCGATGTCTCGGGTGAGAATACCTACGCGGCGAGCGAAACGGAAACGCGGTCGATCGCGGATCGACAGACGGAACGAGAGATCGAGCGATTGTTTGGGCGGGTGTTTCGACATGGCGGCGCGATGCTGGCGGATGCGCGGGCGGCGGCCGCGTTGGTCGGGCGCGAGCCGGACGACGAGAGAATCGTGCAACTGCCGACGCGGGAGCGAGAGGCGTTGAAGCAAGTGGCGGACATCGCGATCGAAGTGTTGGTGTCGAGCCGGCCGATGACCGTTCGGACGCTCTCGGGCGATGAGACGCTGGACGTGCCGGATCTGCAAGTGACGGCGATCCGGTTGGACGATGCGGCGATTCTCGGGCAGGCGGCGGCGAGCGATTTGCTGGGGGCAGGCGTGCGAGCGGCGGACGTGGTGCGGCGGTTCAGCGTGGCGGATATCACGGAAGCGACGGCGTTCGTGTTGATGGAAGATATGCTGACGGCGGTGGTGGAGTAGGCGGCCGGCGGATCAGGAATCACTTCGGCGGCGGAGGCGGGATCTCGATTTTGGGCGCAGGCAGCGGCTCGAACGTGATGTTTTTCGCGGCCTCGTTGATTTCGTTCATGGCGGCATCGATGATGGCTTTTTCGCCGGCGTCGTCGCGCACGACGGCTTGGCCGCTGGAGAAATCGATGGTGGCGCGGTCGCGGATTTCGACGGACGGTCGCGACGTGCGCGGCGGCGGTTCTGGACGAAGCAGTCGGTAGGCGAGCACGATTGCGATCGTGAGGACGAGCAGCCAGGCGATGATTTTTTTCATGAGGTCAGCCGAGAGCGAGGGCGATGACGCCGGCGGCCATGAAGAAGGCGGCGAGGAAACGGCGGCGTGAGTCGGCTTCGTTGAGGAATTTCGCGCCAATAAAAGCGCCGACGAGGATGCTGATTTCGCGCGCGGGAGCGACGTAGCTGACGGGCGTGAAAGTCATGGCGGTGAGCACGAGCAGATAGGCGACGGGCGAGAGGAAGGCGACGCCGAAGATCCATCGTTTTTTGGTGCGCCACTCGTGGAGAACCTCGGGCCAGCGTCGGGTGGCGAAGGGAGAAAGCAAAGCGAGTTGGGTGAACGCGGTGCCGGCGTCGTAAACGATCGGAGCGATCGCGAGCGTGGCGACGCCGTGGCGATCCCAGATCGTGTAGGCGGCGATGAACACACCGGAAAGAAGGCCGTAGTTGATCGAAGCGAGAGCCGAGGCGGAATGCGGGGCGTTCGGGCGATTGGAAAGGAAGGAGCCCACGCGAGAGAATCCGCCCGTGAGCCAGAAGATGCTGCCGACGATCAAGAGCCCGCCGGCGAGGGCGAGGGGAGAAGGGCGTTCGCCGAGCAAGACGATGGCGGCGCACGTGGAGAGAAACGGGCCGGTGCCTCGCGCAACCGGATAGACGAGCGAGAAGTCGCCTTGGCGGTAGCTGCGTTGGAGAAAGAGCGTGTAGCTGGTTTTGAGAACGCCGCTGCCGAAAATCCATCCGAGCGCCGCGGTGGAGAGATCGAACGGATGGAGGGAAAAATAAACGGCGAGGACGGGGACGTAGCAGGTGCAGATCACGCAGCCGACGACGAAGATGAAGGGCAGGCCGCCGGAGGAGCGTTTCGCGCAGTAGTTCCAGAACGCGTGCAGCACGGCGGCGATCAGCACGAGGAGGAGCGCGAAGGCGGTCATGGATTCATCGTGAGCGAAGCGGGCGGAATGGCGGATGGGAAGAGCCAAGCGCGCGGGCGAGGAAGGGGGTGAAACGGCGACGATTACAGCCGATGAAGGACAATGCGCGCGAGTGTCTCGGATGGGCGCAATTTTCGTTCGTGTGATGAACGAGGTTTTGGCGCAGCGTGTCCGATCCCATGCAAAAAGTGTTACGTGAAGTCCGACCGACGCTGTCGTTGGCCGTGCCGATTGTCGTCGGCCAGGTCAGCCAGATGGTGGTGGGCATCACGGACAGCTTGATGGTGGGGCGCGTGGGTGCGGTGCCGCTGGCGGCGTCGTCTTTCGGCACGAGCATCTTCGGTGTGTTTTATGTGCTGGGGATTGGGCTGATGGTGCCGGTGTCGGTGTTTGTGGCGCACGCGCGCGGGGCGGAGCGGCCGGAAGAGTGTGGCGAGTATCTGCGTCACGGCGTCGCGCTGGCGCTGGTTTTTGGTGTGTTGGAAACGGCGGTGATGTTGTGGCTCGGGACTCGGCTGCACTGGTTTGGGCAACCCGAGGAAGTGGTGGCGGCGGTGAATCCGTTTTTCGTTTTGATTGGCGGATCGATCACGCCGGTGCTGGTGAATCTGGCGTTGCGGCAGTTTGCGGAGGCGATGGGGCGGCCCTGGGTGCCGGTGATCGTGATGAGCGGGGTGGTGGCGCTCAATGTCCTGCTGAATTGGATACTGATCTACGGCAAGTGGGGCGCGCCGGCGCTGGGTTTGACGGGTGCCGGGGTTGCCACGGTGATCGTGCGCGTGCTGGGGCCGATCGCGTTATTCGTGTGGCTGCGAAAGGATGCGAGCTTGGCCAAGGCGCTGCCGCGAAAATGGTGGGCGCCGCTTTCGCCCGGGCGAGTGAAGGAAATGCTGCGCCTCGGCGTGCCGGCGTCGGGAATGTTGTTGTTCGAGAGCGGCGCGTTTGCGGCGGCGGCGTTGATGATGGGCTGGCTCGGCACGGTGGCGTTGGCGGCGCATCAAATCGCGATCTCGTGTGCGTCGTTCACCTTCATGTTTCCGCTGGGAATTTCGATGGCGGCGGGCATGCGGATCAGCCAGGCGGTCGGGGCGGGCGAACGGGAGCGTTTGCGACCGGTCGGCTATGCGGCGCTGGGAATCGGCGCGGTGGCGATGGCGGTGTTCATGCTCTGCTTCCTGTTGGGAGGGGAGATGCTCGCTCGATGGTTCGTGCGTGAGGCGGCCGTGGTGGCGTTGGCGGCGCAACTGCTGGTGATCGCGGCGGTGTTCCAGTTTTTCGACGGGGCGCAGGTGATTGGAGCGGGCCTGCTGCGCGGGTTGAAGGACGTGAAAGTGCCGGTGGCGATCACGTTTGTGGCGTATTGGGGGCTCGCGGTCGGCGGCGGTTATCTGCTCGGTGTGCGCGGCGCGATGGGTCCGACGGGCGTGTGGTGGGGGCTCGCGTTTGGGCTGGCGTTTGCGGCGGTTTTACTGGCGGTGCGCTTTCGGCGGATGACGAAGGTTTGAAGATCGGCGCCCGGATTACGCCAGGCGGGCCTGGAGATCGGCGGCGGAAAGGCCGTCGATGCGGAGCACCTTTTGACGCGAGGTGTCGCCGCGGACGACCGTGATGGCGCGGCGCGGAAGATCGAGATGATCGGCGAGGAACTCGCAAAGCGCGTCGTTGGCGCGGCCTTCGACCGGGGGAGCGTGGACCTTGATTTTTAGCGCGTCGCCGAGCCAGCCGACGATCTCGGTGCGAGGAGCGTTGGGGATGACTTTGATGGCGAGCGTGCAGGAAGGAGCCATGAGATGCGCGCAAGGAAATCGCGCCGCGGTCGACGTCGGTTAATCCAGCGCGGCGGCGAGCGAAGCGATGATTTCTTCGACAGGTTCGGTGCCGATGGAAAGGCGAAGGAGATTGGGATCGAGGTTGCTCGCGGCGAGCTCGGCGCGACCTGCGTCGGTCGTGACGAGATCGTAGTGCGCGAGGAACATGAACGGGCAGATGAGTGTGCTCTTCATGCCGAAGCTCGGGCCTTTCGGGAGGTTGAGCCGATCGTAGAAACGTTCGAGCGAGCCGCGGACGTTGAACGTGATCATGCTGCCAACGGCGTTGGGCGAGCGGGCGAGTCGGAGATAGTTTTCGCGGGAGGCGGGATGGAGCGCCCAGTGGATGTGCTCGATGTTGGGGTGGGACGAAAGGAAGTCCACGACGCGCGGGACGGATGCGTGGATTTGGGAGAGGACGGTGGACGTTTGACCGATTTGGGCGGCGAGGCGGGCGAGGTCGCGCGAGTAGAGCGGATCGCGGCGGGAGGCGATGGTCGCGCGCAAAGTGGCGGCGTCGGGCGCGGCGGGATTCACGACCACGAGACCGGCGGTGAGATCGCCCTCGCTCGCGGTGTATTTGGTGAGGCTGGACACAACGACGTCGGCGTGCGGGAGAACGTCGAGGTTGAACGCGCACGTGATGGACGGATCGAGGATGAGGGCGGCGCCGTGTCGGCGGGCGAGGGCGGAGATCGCGGGGACGTCGGGGGTTTGAACCAGCGGGTTGGTGGGGATCTCGGCGAAGATGCCGGCGATGCGGTCGCCCTTTTCGGCGAAGAGTTTTTCGAGAGCGGCGAGATCGAAGACGTCGCTGACGTAAACGTAATCGTCGGGCGTGGCGGTGAATTTTTTCAGCAGAGCGATGGTATCGAGGTAGAGCCAGCCGAGCTGGATCCACAGCGTGCGACCGCGGGCGGCTTGAAGGTCGGAGACGGTGCGAAACGCGACCTCGATGGCGCTCATCCCGCAGCTGGTGAGGAGAAGATCGTCCGGCGGAACGGTGGGGAAGGCGGGCGCGAGGTGGCGGGTGACTTCGGCGGCGGCGTCGCCGGAGAACAGCGTTTCAGGCGCGGCGGCGGGGAGGAGTCCGTGATGAACCAGCCGGTCTTCGGCGGCGCGCGAGGAGAGAAAGCCGCCGATGTTTTGGAGGAACGTTTTGGCGCGGGAGAAAAGTTCGGGTGACTCCGCGTGGGCGATGGCGTGGACAGCGCCATCGTTGATGCGAATGACGTGGGCGGCGCCGAGATGGGCGGCGAGGCGGTCGGCGACGCGCGAAGACGATGCGAGCCAAAGCGTGTGGCCGGTGAGTTGTTCGCGTTGGAGAAGGTGGGCGGAGAGTTGGTGGAGAAAGGGATGAATGACGAAACGCGGATAGCCGGACGTCATGTGGCGCGTGATCTCCGGATCTTTTTCCTCGTAGCCGCGAACGGCGCGCATGGTCGGGAGGCTGGCGGAAACCGCGTGCGGAGAGGCGGCTGGAATTCGCTGGCCAAGAGGAATGGGCGTGAACGCGGGCATGCGGGAAAATCGAGAATTGAAGGGTGAGCGTTGAGGGACGACGGGCGCGGCGCAAATGGAAGCTGTGTCAGGAGGCGGGGCGGCTTGCTGACAGCGATCACGAAAAATGTGGCGGGGAGGCGTGGGTGGGACTTTGCTGCGCGCGCATGAAATTGGTCTCGTGGAACGTGAACGGCATTCGCGCGGTGTTGAAGAAGGGGTTTCTCGACTACATGGCGAAGGTCGATGCGGACGTGATTTGTTTGCAGGAAACGAAGGCGCATCCGGGCGACGTGCAGCACGTGGCGTGGGTGGCGGGTTATACGCCGCATTGGTATTCGGCGGTGAAGAAGGGGTATTCGGGAACGGTGATCTTCACGCGGGTGGCGCCGTTGAGCGTGAAGTTTGGGATCGGATTGCCGGGGCACGACGACGAAGGGCGGGTGATCACGGCGGAGTTCGCGGACTTTTATCTCGTGAACGTTTACCAGCCGAATTCGCAGCGCGGGCTGACGCGGCTGGAGTATCGGACGAAGGAGTGGGATCCGGCTTTCCTGGGTTTCTTGAAGAAGCTGGAGAAGAAGAAACCGGTGGTGTTTTGCGGCGATCTGAACGTGGCGCACACCGAGATCGATCTGACAAATCCGAAGACGAACCGGAAGAACGCGGGCTTCACGAACGAAGAGCGGGAGAATTTCACGAAGCTGCTGGAGAGTGGATTTGTGGATACGTTTCGCGAGTTCGAGAAAGGGCCCGGGCACTACACCTGGTGGAGCCAGATGATGAACTGCCGGGCGCGGAACATCGGGTGGCGCGTCGATTATTTCGTGGCGAGCACGCAGCTGCGGAAGCGGCTGAAACGGGCGTGGATTTCGCCGGAAGTGATGGGGAGCGATCACTGCCCGGTGGGGTTGGAGATCGCGTAGTCAGACGGCGGATACGCGTGCGGAAACACCGCTCATGACCAAAGCGGAGGAATTGAAGACGCTGATGATGGCGAAGCGGCCGTGGTCGCTGGCGGTGGCGGAGAGTGTGACGGCGGGAAATCTGCAGGCGCGGATCGCGGGTGTGTCGGGGGCGTCGAGTTACTTTCTCGGCGGAATCACGGCGTATTCGCTCGAGCAGAAAGTGAAGCAGCTGCACGTGGACCGAGTGGGGGCGGAGGCGGTGAATTGCGTGTCGGCCGACGTGGCGGAGCAGATGGCGCGCGGCGTGTGCCGGTTGTTTGGCGCGGACGTGGGCGCGGCGACGACGGGTTATGCGGAGCCGGCGCCGGCGTGGAATGTGCGCGTGCCGTTTGCGTGGTGGGCGGTGGCGGTGAGAAAGGCGAACGCAGTGGAATTTGCGATGTGGAGCGGCCGGGTGGAGATCGCGGACGCCGGCCGGGTGGAGGTGCAGCAGCGGGTGGCGGACGCGGTCGTAGGGGAGATCGTGCGCGCCGTGGCGGAAGCGCGAAAATAAAAAAGCCCGGCGGAAGGCCGGGCTGTGGGTGAGCGAGGGGGGAGGGAATCAGCGGGTGATTTGCTGAACGTATTGCATCAGCGGCTGGACCTCGGGGATGGGTTGAACCCAGTCGCTGTAGAGGATTTCGGGCAGCGTGTATTGGGTCGAGTAGAGGATGAAGTTGGCCTGGTCGTTACGGGAGAGATGGCCGAACTTCACCGTGGCGCCGGCGTAGAGGCCCTTCGATTTGGAGTAGATCAGGACGGGCGCTTCGATGATGGGCCGATTGGCGCGCTCGGCTTGTGCGGCTTTGGGGCCGGCGACGGCTTTGGCGTCGACGCCGACGTTGAAGCGGTCGTTGAAAAGAAGGCGCGGGGTTTCGTCGTCGGTGATGACCATGACGGTTTCGACGGCGTTGGCGCCGATTTGGAAGCCGAGGCTGGCTTCGCCGGCGTTGATGATGACTGGAACGCTCCAGCTGCCGTCGGGGCGTTTGGCGAGGACGACGCCGTAGCCGTCTTTGACGCCGAAGAAGAAACCGGCTTTGAACTGGTTCACGATGACGAGCGCACGGGCTTGTTGCAGAATGCCGGCGGGAATCGCGTATTCCGGGTTGGCCATGAACTCGCGCAGGATCGCCTCGCAGGATTCGACGCGCGTGATGGTCTCCGCGCGGGTGGGTGCGGCGGAGGCGGCGGGAGCCGCGGCGAAGAGCGCGAGAACGAGGAGCGGGAGGAGCTTTTTCATGGCGTGACGAAAGGCGTTGGTTGAAGCGAACGTAAGCACGGGGTGCGGGATTTTGGAAGCGTGGAGTGGGTATGACGGCGGTGGTGAGGGTGTGTGTTGGCCGGACACAGCGGAGTTCGGGAAAGTTCCGATGGAAGATCGATCGTCGCGCGGTGCGCGAGGCGACGCGGGATCTGTTAATCGAGACCGCGGGCGGTGAGGTCGTCTTCGTCCCATCCCAGATAATGGCCGAGCTCGTGCAGGTAGGTGAGGCGGGTCTCTTCGCGAAAGATTTCGAGATCGCCCTCGGCGAAGTCCCAGAGGTTTTCCAAGTAGAGAAGGATTTGCGGCGGCGCGGGGTGAGTGGTGTCGAGTTCGCGACCGTGGGCGTTGCCGGTGAAGAGACCGAGGATGTCGGGCGGAAAACCGTCGGCGAGGACCTCGGGGCCGGGCAGCGCTTCGTAGTGGACGGCGACGGCGCGGGCGAGCGGGCGGATTTCGGGCGGGAGTTTCCGCTGGGTGGCGCCGACGACATCGGCGGCGAGACGGGTGAGTTCGGGAAGTTTCACGCGCGAGGTTCGGAGGAGAGGTCGAATGTTTCGAAACGTTGTCCGAGCAACCAAAGGCCGCACCACAGTTCGGCGGCCAGCACGGCGGTGACGACGAGCGTGGCGAGGATGACGCAGAGTGCGGGGGCGAGTTCGAGCCAGCCATGAAGAATGAACACGAGCAGCGCGGCGCTGGCGGCGGCGGGAAGAAGCGCGACGAAGACGACGAACACCTGGCCGAATCCGAAAATGAGGCGCTGGCCCATGAGATCGATGCCGGGGCCGGGGGTGCGAACGGCGTTGAACCAGCTCGGGAAGACGAGCGGGACGGCGTTGGGGATCAGGAGCTCGAGCGCGATCACGACGGGGGCGACGAAGGCGGCGCAGAGACTGAAGACAAAACGCATGTCGGGGCTCATCCAAACTTGGGAGAGCGCGGGCGGCTGGTGGCCGTTGAGTCCGAGAAACCAGGCGAGCACGGCGAGCCATACGATGCCGGTCAGGATGAAGAGGGGTGTGAGCAGTTCGCCGAGGAGAATGCGCCATCCGGGAAGAGGATAGGTTTTGAGGATGTCGGCGTTGGAAAGATCCTGGCGCAAATCGAGGCGGGTGAGCAGCGGGCCGTAGAGGAGCGTCAAGGCGCCGACGATGCTACCGAGCGTCGCGAGCGCGCCGCCGAGTTTCCAATAGGTATTGCCCAACAGGATACGTCCGAAGGCGAAGATCGCAACGAGACCGAAGGCGCAGCCCGACCAGATCCGCGGCGTGAACCACGGGCGGGTGGTGGAGAGGAGATTCTTCCAGAGGAAGGCGAATTCGGGCCAGCGCGCGCGCGAAAGATTAAAAGGCGGGCGGCGGCCGGCGGTGCGCGCGGAGCCGACGCGCAGCATGCCGGTGCGGCGAAGATCGTTGAGGCGCTGGGTTTGGCGTTCGGCGTGGGCGAGCGCGCGTTCCTCGAAAGCGACGTTGAGACGGACGACCCAGAGATAGTGAAGCGCGAGGATGAGAACGATCGGAGCGAGCGCGGCGAGGAAAGGCAGGAGTTCGCGCGCGAAGAAAGGTCGGGCGAAAAAGGAGAACGGCCAAAGCAGCGATCCGAGAAGGCCCTCGTTCAGTGTGGCGGAAATCCAGCGGTCGAAGTCGTTGATCAAATCGATGTGCGGCGGAAGATTGACGAGGCTTCGGGCGATGAGCGTGAGAACGATGAAGGCGAGAGCGAGCGAGCCGCCGCGCGCGAGACGTGTGCGCCAGCGTCCGTTTCCAGAAAAGGAGAGTCGGGCGAGGGTGAGAGACGCCGCCTGGTAGTGCAGCGTCAGCACGCTGAGCACGGCCCACCACGCGAAGATGACGAAAAGGGCTTCTCCGCTGAAAAGACGACGGGAGTGAAAAAGCAGGGCGTAGAGCAGGGATTGGAAAAGCGCGGTGAATTGAGCGCTGAGGATCTTGTAGTGAACGAGCCGGCGTCGGGTGAGTGGGGCGGGAAACAGGAAGGCGATTTCGGCTTCGCTGAAATTCAAGCCGGCGCGGTCGGAAGGCGCGGCCCACATGAACACGAACACGAGAAAGAGCCCGAGCGACGCGATGGCGGCGACGAGGTCGGGCGTGTTGATCGATGAGAAGAGAAACATCGCGCCGTGATCGCCGGAGGGATGGGCGGCGGAGGCGTGGCGGAAGAAGAAGAAATAAAAATACGCGACGGCGAAGGCTGCGCCGATGAAGTATTTCGGCTGGCGAAGGCGTCTGAGTTGAGCGAGCAGACGATTCTTCAGCGACGTGAGTCGCAGATAGAGCAGGGCGCGAAGCATGCGATGCCGGGGCAGAGGAAGGATGCGCCGAATCAGGATTCGCTGCCGCCGGTCGCGCGCAGAAAAACCTCTTCGAGGGAGACGGTGGCGTCGCCGTTGCTGAAATGTGACACGATCTCGTGGAGCGGACCCGCGGCGATTTTTTGTCCGCGTTTCAAGATGAGAACGTGCGAGCAGACCTCCTCCAACAAGTGAAGCAGATGCGAGCTGAGGATGATGGTCGCGCCGGCGCGCGCGCGTTGAAGGATGGAGTCTTTCATCAGGCGGATGCCGAGCGGATCGAGGCCGGTGAGCGGCTCGTCGAAGAACATCACGGTGGGCGAGTGCAGCAGGCCGCAGGCGATCGCGAGTTTCTGTTTCATGCCTCGCGAGAGCGCGGTGGGAAGCTCGTCGGCTTTTTCGGCGAGCTCGAGTTCGGTGAGCAGCGCATCGGCGCGGGAGGCATGGTCGGCGACGCCATAGATCTTGGCGACGAACGCGAGGTGTTGGCGAACGGTGAGATAATCGAAGAGCCGCGGCTCGTCGGGGAAGAATGCGAGCGCGCGTTTCGCGGCGATGGGATCGACGGCGAGATCGTGACCGGCGATGTGAATGGAACCGGACGTGGCGGGAATGATGCCGGCGAGGCAGCGAAGCGTGGTGGTTTTTCCGGCGCCATTGGGGCCGACGAGTCCGAGCACCTCGCCGGGATGCACCGCGAAGGAAAGGTCTTCGACGGCGGTGAAGCGACCGTAGCGTTTGGTGAAGCCCGAGACTTCGATCATGAGCGGGACGGTGCGAAGGAACGGCGGGTGCGGCAAGCTTGCCGGGGTGTGGTGTAACGGAGCGCGCGGCGAGGCGTCTTCGAACGCATCCACATGAAAAACGATCGAACGAGTTGGACGGTGGTGGTGTTCGCGGTTCTTGCGTTGGCCGGCACCGCGCAAGCGATGGGAAAAAGCGAATCGGAGTCGTCGAGCCGGTGGGAAGAGAAGCGTGAACGACGGATGGAGCGGCTGGATGAGGCGCTGCAGCTCAGTGTGGAGCAAAAGTTGAAAATCGAAGCGATTTGGCGAAAGGCAGAAGAGGACGCCGCGGACATCCGCGACCATGGTGCCCTCCGAAAACGAAAGCAGCGGCGGGAGTTGCGTGAAGTGATGCAAGAGACGCGGGCGCAGGTCCGCGACGTGTTGACGCCGGAACAGAGGAAAATTTTCGACGCGATGCCGCGTGAGCGAAACGGCAGGAAAGCCGGTCGCTAAGGGCGGGACGGAAGACTTGGTTGGGAAAACAAAGGCCGCCGTGTGGGGACACGGCGGCCTTCTTGGTTATCGCGGTTGTTCTGTTAGAGAGCGGTCAGAGGAGATGCGTTGTGGAGGCTGTAGCCGTTCTTTTGATACAAGAGGTCGAAGGTGGATCAGGAACGATCATGGAGATTGGGATTGGACGGAGGCAGCGGAGCGCCAAAGTGGGTAAATGGGTGATATCCGTGTCGTGGTGGTAGGCGGAGGGGCCGCGGGATTTTTCGCGGCGATTGCGTGCGCGGAGAGGTTGGGCGGGCGGGGATCGGTGACGATTTATGAGGCGACGGCGCATCCGCTGGCGAAGGTGCGGATCTCGGGCGGAGGACGTTGCAACGCGACGCATGCTTGTTTCGATCCGCGGGAATTGGTGAAAAAATATCCGCGGGGGGGACGTGAATTGTTGGGGGCGTTTCACCGGTTTCAGCCGCGAGACACGATTGCGTGGTTCGCGGAGCGCGGGGTGGAGCTGAAAACGGAAGAGGACGGCCGGATGTTTCCGGTGACGGACGATTCGGCGACGATCGTCGAATGTTTGATGCGCGCGGCAGAGAAGGCGGGGGTGAGGGTGGTGACCTCAATGGGCGTGCGAACGGCGGAAACGATCAGCGGCGGATTTTGGCTGACGCTGACGAGCGGCGAAGAGTTGAGGTGCGAGAAGTTGGTGATCGCAACGGGCGGCAACAAGGCGTCGGCGGGTTTGGCGATGGCGCAGAAGCTGGGGCATACGATCGAGCCGCCGGTGCCGTCGTTGTTCACGTTTCACATCGACGATCGGCGGCTCGAGGGGCTTTCGGGTGTTGCGGTGGAGAATGCCGGAGTGGCGGTGCGAGGGACGAAGTTGAAGGAGGGCGGGCCGTTGTTGATCACGCATTGGGGCATGAGCGGCCCGGCGATTCTGAAGTTGTCGGCGTGGGGCGCGCGGGAACTGGCGGGGATGAACTACGAGTTTTCTCTGCTCGTGAATTGGGTTAATGGATACACGCGGGAAGCTTTGGGGAAGGAGTTGTCCGAAGTCAGAAGCCGGAATCCGAAGAAGCATGTGACGACGTGGAGTCCACTGCCGATGCCGCAGCGACTTTGGGAACGGTTGGTAACGGCGAGCGGGATCCTCGCAGCGACGCCCTGGGGGCAGGTGGGCAACGCGGCGTTGGGCAAGCTCGCGAGCGACGTGACGGCTGCGGAGTTTCGCGTCGTGGGGAAGAGTTTGTTCAAAGAGGAGTTCGTGACCTGTGGCGGCGTGCGGTTAAACGAGGTGGATTTTCGGACGCTGCAGAGCCGGGTTTGTCCGGGGCTGCATTTCGCGGGTGAGGTGCTGGATATCGACGGAGTGACGGGCGGGTTTAACTTTCAGGCGGCTTGGACCACCGGGTGGATCGCAGGCCGTGCCGTGGCGGACGAGACTCCCGCGCAAACGTAAACGCTGAACTTGGGGCTCCTCACGGGGTGTTCGTGGGGTTGGGGGCGAGCGGCGGGGCTTTCGGCCGAGCCAGATCGGCGGAGACAGTTTCGATCATCGAGAAAAACTCTTTTTCGAGATCGAGGTTGTAGCATTTCGCGAGCACGAGAACGCTCCACAGGCAGTCGGCGAGCTCGTGTCCCAGCTTGCGGTCGAGGTCATGGACATCGCGGGTGCCGGCCTTTGCCATGACCAGTTTCATCAATGCGCCCACATCCACGACGAAACCTTGCATGATCTGCTCGGCGGTCCACGCAGGGCGACCGGACGCTTGTGCCGCGCGATCGAAACGGGCGCGCAATTCCATGGCTTTGTCGGTGAGGCTGGGGAGGTTCATCGGCGAATTTCAGCGGCGCGGTCCGACCAAGCGCGATGAAAGAACGCAGCAAGGGTGACGAATGTGGAACGAGGCGTGAGGGACTTTAACGTCCGGTTTGAGCAATGCCGTAGATCGCGAGCGCGAGCAGTGCGAGATGCGCTGTGACGGAAAACCCGCCGATGGAGATGCCGATCCAAGCGTGAACGGTTCCGCGAATGGAGGGTGTCATCTTGCGTTGGCGGAGGCCGGAGATGCCGAGAGGAATGGCGATGCACCCGAGGATGAATCCGATTCCTGGAATGATGCTGAATATACCCAGGTAGTAGGCGGTGAGTGCGTGTGGATTCTTGTAGGGAATGATTCCTCCGGTTGCGTCGGCCGTTTGAAAAGGCAGGGGAGGCGGGGTTTGGGGTGATGATGTGGTGGGCATGAAGGAGACTGCTGGGGCGACAGATGGAGCGTGCAGTGCGGCGCGATTGTTATTTGATACGGGTTGATCCATCCCTGACGCGCGGATGCTTGTTGATATAAGTATTTAGTCCGTCGCCGGAGTCGGCGAGTTTCTTTAGCGTCGCGAGGTGGGCGGCGCCGATGCTCTCGAGTGTATAGGCGTGGGTTGCGCCATTAGCGAAGCGGATGTGAATCCACCGATCGCTATACTTATAGCCGGTCACGCCGGACTCTGCGTTCCGGTAGGGGTTCATCGATCGGAATACAATGACGCGATTTATTTGCGACTCAACGCACGCGGCCGTGTGTGTCGTTTGGTCGGAGTCGGCGTGTTGACGGCGGGGACGGTTGAGCGCGAGGTCCTTGATTGGGGGCGGTTCAGGTCGGGCAAGAAACTGAGCAGCTTCGTGGGATTTTCGCCGAGCGAAGACTCGTCCGGCGAGCGACGTCGTCTCGGATCGATCGACAAGCACGGCAGTGCGCGATTGCGCTTCCGGTGGACTGGTGGCGGGTGCGCACCGGCCGGGTGACGTGCGAGGAGCTGGGCCTGCGGTTCCCGTCGGCCGTGTAACCGGCGTTCGTTCTTTGCCTTCCCCCGTTTGGTCTTTGAGCGCGGCCGGGTCCGTCGACCCGAGATGTGGCTTGTGTGCTCCACGCAGTATCAGAGTGGGCCGGCGGCCCGGCTTGCGCTCGCCAGCAGGAAAACCCTGCGGATGCTCCTTCACCTGGACATATCCTCTTGTGCGGCTCGTGACCAACACGAGCGACGGATAACAGCTTAGGCCCGGCACTTTTTTGCCGGATCACCTCTCCTTCCACTGGCGAGACCGCGATTCAACCCAACCTAAACGGGAGTTTTGGGGTAACTCCAAAGAAAGCAGCCAAACCTCTCTCTATGTAAAACATTTCCGCTTCGCGCTCCGCGCTTGACTATAGACTTCTCATAACAGCCACACGTGTGCTTGGCGCGAGCCGTGCGTAAGCACGGAACGTGACAAGCATACGTGTTGGCTGTAGCGCCTGGTTGGGCATCTAGTGCCGCGACAATCCAAACTCCGGATGCCGCCGGTTGTGGCGCAAAACCAACACGCGCACTTCATCTCCTACTATTCGAAAGAGAAATTGGTATCGGAATACGCGTAACCGAGCGCGACGGATGTCGCCCCGAAAGAACCCGAATCGCGTGGGGTCGGATGCGATGCGATCCTTAGTTGCCTCGACCTCTGCAAAGAATCGATCACCCAACTTCGTGCCGCCTTCTCGATCGAAATATTCCAAAGCGAGCCGTAGGTCGGTCTGGACGGCACGGTGAAAGTGGAGCTTCACCGTCCGAGCCCGCGACGAAGCTGATCCCAAGAAACCGCGGCTTGCGGATCACGCGCCATTTCCGCATCGCGCCGTTCCGCTTCGGCGAAGCCCCCGTCGTCCTCATCGAGAATAGCGGGCAAGCTTTCGAGCAAATCTGCGGCGAGTTCCGCTTTCTCAGCGACAGACAGGGAATTAGCGTGCTCTCGAAGTTCCTGAACGCGGGTCATGCAGAGAAAGATAGTTCAGGGAGCTGCAGATGCCAGTGGATATTGCCTAACGTCAAAGATCAGCCACACGTGTGCTTGGCGCGAGCCGTGCGTAAGCACGGATCGTGACAAGCATACGTGTTGGCTGTAGCGCCTGGTTCGGCGTTTCATACGGCGGCGGCCAATACGGGCGATCTACAAGGTATGCGGGTGCAAAGGGAAAATTCCACAGACGCCAAACGCCGCCTTCTCGCACCAGATAAATCACGGAATGGATGTGCAGCTTCTTTCGATCAACTAGCGTCTCAGCCTTCACCGGCGCATCCGCAAAGTCACCGTTCTCGGCTACCGTCCCGACCTGAATCTTCGAAATTACCCAGCCAAGCTCCGTCGATCTCCTCACCCACGAATCTCGATCGATGCCGCGGCGATACTCACTAGACATGCCGTCGAAGATTTCCGCGTAACGCTTTTCCTGCGAGAGCTTCTCCAGCCGTTCAACTGCCCCGAGTTGCGGCAAAAGCTCGTCCAGCACGCTATCGCTAGCGCCGGCCACCGAAACCATGAGGACGAAGATCGACAATACACGCGTTATCATTTTGCCGAACATCAAAGATCAGCCACGCGTATGCTTGGCGCGGAGCGTGCGTCAGCACGATCCGTGACAAGCATATGCGTTGGCTGTAGCGCCTGGTTCGGCAGATTCGTTATATAACTAGTCCAAAACTCGAGACGCTTGTCTGAGTCGACGGTGAGGCGAGACATGTAAGAAATCTGGACACCTCCATCGTCGCGGAAAACAGTCTTGCTGATCCCGGATTCATTCCAGCGAGGCGCATGATGCTTCAGAATGTAACCTGACGGAGTCGGCGTGAGCTCATATGTGAAGCCCGAATCATCCTTTTGCTTCACCTCCTCCGAAATGGCGGTGACCTGTTCGACCGTCGGAAGACGCGGCTGATACTCAAATCGCAGAATTTCTGTCCACTTGCCTCGTTCTGCAATCTCGGGGGTAAACGCGACAACATATGAGCGCTCTCCGATGCGCCTAGATTCATAAGCGACCCACACTCGCCCATCCGCAGCCACGTAGGAGGTGTCTGATACGGCCGGGAAGCGGAAGGCCTGTGATTCAGGCGGCGAAACGCATCCGGATAAACTCATAAGAAGCGTAAGTATCAATATTGTGCGCATAAAAAGTGCCGCCGAACGTCAAAGATCAGCCACACGTGTGCTTGGCGCGGGCTGTGCGTAAGCACAGAACGTGACAAGCATACGTGTTGGCTGTAGCGCCTGGTTAGCCCTCATTTCTTTGCCTTCCCGAAAGTCTTCCAAAAAGTCCGAACATCATCACGCCCCGACCATCCCATGTAAGCGCACAGCCCGTCCAAGTCGGGGAAAAGCGTCATTCGATTAAATCCATACTTATCGAGTTCGAAGATCATCTCTCGACGATAATTCTTATCGATCACGATCTTCACAAAAATATCCTTCGGACCAAGAGACTTGCCGACAGGTAATGAAGGTGGCCCGTGATAAGTGAAGATTCCGCTCTGACGAACGATACGCTGGGCGACGCCACGAGGGATAATTCGGCCTACACCCTTAAAATCGGAAGGCTTCGTCTTCTCGGTGTCTATCGGGATGTCGTCATAAAACGCAAAAACGGCAGCGTCCCGATCTTCCTCAGGAAACACGGCGAAATACGCCGCGACCATTGGATTGTAGCTCCAATCGAGTAAAGGCGTGGGCAAACCGTGGTGCTGAGCGACCGCCAACCAATCCCACTCATTCTCGGGCTGAACATTCAGAAACTCGACAGCGCGCCGCTTGAAAGACGGAAAGAACACCGGGTAATCCAGCTTGGTGTATTCAGGGCGAGCGGCCTTGGGCACGAGCTCCCAATCGGCGTCATTATGTCCACGATAGATCACCAGCCGATTGTTCAAGAACCGGCGGGTCAGTTTGTGAAACTCGTCGAATGACTTGATGCGAACGACTTCCATGTTTTTTGGCTAACGTCAAAGATCAGCCACACGTGTGCTTGGCGCGGGCCGTGCGAAAGCACGGAACGTGACAAGCATACGTGTTGGCTGTAGCGCCTGGTTCGGCCGTTTGCTCATGCCACGTCATATCGAGCTCTC
>JAFAAS010000161.1 GCA_023426435.1 Verrucomicrobiota bacterium
CGACGATCGGCCGCGGACGCACACGTGGATGTCGAACCAGCCTTCGGCTAGACTTCGCTGCGCTCAGAATGACAGCCATCATTTGGCATTCGAATTCCTAACGTTACTTGCGGGACAGGACACTAGCGGGGGCCATGCGCGTTGCGCATGCGGCTGGCTTGCTCCGGGGCGCAGCGGTGGCAGGATGGCGGGCGTGAACCTCGATCTCCTCCGCTCGTTCTTCGCGATCTCCGAATTTGGCAGCATGAGCAAGGCAGCGGAGCAGCTGCATGTTTCGCAGTCCACGCTGACGCGGCAGATGCAGACGCTCGAAGCGGAGATCGGCGGGCAGTTGTTGGAGCGGAGTCCGAGCGGAGTGGCGCTGACGGCGGCAGGGTATGCGTTGCTGGAAGGCATGCGGCCGGTGGTGGCGAAAGCGGACATCGTGATTTCGGAGACGCGGAAACTCGCGCTCGGCAAAAGCGCGTCGGTGCGCATCGGCTACATCATGTCGGCGGCGAGCGATTATTTGAATCCGGCGATCGCGTCGCTGCGGCGTTCGCATCCGGAAACGAAGGTTCATCTGGTGAACCTTTCGCCGGGAGAGCAGATCGCGGCGCTGCGGCGCGGCGAGTTGGACGTGGTGGTGTTGGGCAGCCTCAACGCGGCGGTGTCGCGGGAGTTCTTCGTGCGCCGGATCGAAACGTTTCCGGTGGTGGTGGCGTTGCCTGAAACCCATCCGCTGGCGGCGGAGGACGAAGTCGCCCTCGCCGACCTGCGGAAGGAAATGTTTGTGGGGGCGAACCCGGACGATCTTCCGGGGTTCAACAACTGGCTGGTTCAGCTCTGCCGGACGGCGGGATTCCGTCCGAAGATCGTGGAGAATTCCGACAGCCTCACGCACACGCTCTCGCTGCTGGTGGCGGAGAACGCGGTCACGCTGCTGCCGGCGCTGATGGAAAAGTTGAACCTGCCGGGAGTGACGTTTCGTCCGCTGCGCGGGACCAGAGTGAAGTGGGATCTGCAGGTCGCGTGGCATCGCGGCAAGATCACGGAGCCGGTGCGGGAGCTGGTGAATCTGCTGACGAATCGCCGGTAGGCGCGCGACGCACGCCGGCTTCGGGGGAGGGGAAAAAACCGGCGAAATCGAGAATCCGGAATTGCGTAATAGCTTCTGAAGCTTCCAGTCGCGAAGCGTTTCACATGCTACTGATCCTCTACCTAATCCTCCCCGCATTGTTGGTGGCTGTCGTGATCGCTTCGGTCTGGCTCGAACGCTGGAGCGTGCCGGTTATTTTGGTGGCATTGGGGACGGGGATTGTCTGCGGAAGCGACGTGCTGGGGTTGTGGAATTTCTCCGACATGGTGCTCACGAACCAGGCCGCGAATCTGGCGCTGGTGTTCATCCTGTTTCACGGCGGCTTCGTGACGAAGCGGGCCGATTTCCGGGCGGTGGCTTTGCTTGCGGGCGGACTGGCCACATGGGGCGTGTTGCTCACGGCGGCGATCACGTTTGTGGTATTGCGCTGGATACTGGGCTGGTCGATGGAGCTGTCGTTGCTCCTCTCAGTCATCATCCCGTCGACGGACGCGGCGGCGATTTTCTCGATCCTGCGCCGTCAGTCGCTTCCGGGCAAACTGTCGTCGACGGTGGAAATCGAAAGCGCGGCGAACGACCCGATGGCAATCCTGCTGACGACGGTGGCGGTTGCGACGCTCGCGTCGGGCGAGCGCTTCGACAGCATGGCGGTGCTGCTCTTCTTCTGGAAGTTCGGGGCGGGGCCGGTCATCGGGTATGTCGCGGGGCGTGTGACGATCTGGTTGTTCAACCGGCTTACGCCGCAGGACCGCGGTTATTATTACGTGCTGTTCATGGGGCTCGTGATGCTGACGTATGGCGTTACGGAGCTGGCGCAGGCGAGCGGCATGCTGGCGGTGTTCACGGCCGGATTCGTGATGGGAAATCGCACATTCGTGCACAAGCAAGGCGTGCTGAATTTCTCGGAAGCGCTCTCGACGATCGTGAACATCGGGATGTTCGTGCTGATGGGCCTGCTGGTGTTTCCGCACGAGTGGTCGAATCTCTGGCTGCAGGGCCTGCTGTTGTTCCTGGTGCTGACCTTTGTCGCGCGACCGCTGGCCGTGTTTCTCGGCACGATCGGGATGAAGTTTGGTTTCAAGAACACGCTATTTGCGTCATGGGCGGGTTTGCGCGGCGCGGTGCCCATCGTGCTTGCGACCTATCCTGCCGCCGCGGGACTCGAGATCGGGAACGAGGTATTCAATCTGGTGTTTTTCGCCGTGATCTTGTCGATCCTCGTGCAGGGCTCGACGCTGGGAGTCGTTGCCAAGTGGATGGGGTTGGCGGAGCCCGCGCGACCGAAGGCGCTGTTCAGCCTGGAGATGATCACCATGGCGAGAAGCGATTACGACATGGTGGTGCTGGATCTGCCGGGACCGAAAGGCCGGGAAGGTCCGCGCATCCGCGATCTCTCGCTGCCGGAAGGCGCGGTCATCACGCTGGTCACGCGCGGAGACCAAGTCGTGCTGCCGAAAGGCGAAACGCGGCTGCAAGGCTGGGATCAAGTCACTGTGCTCGCGCACTCGCCGGACGAAGACCGCATTCGGGAAACCTTTGCGCAGGCCTTTCCCCAGACGACGGAGGAGGTCACGGCTACGCTGGCGAACGGATAGGCGGGGATCCGATACGGTTGTTTGTCCGAGAGGAGCGGCTATGCGTGTTTCGCATAGCTGCGCTACGGCCATCGCAGTGGCGGATGCGAGGCGCCCGGGTTAACGTAGGGCATGAATTCGACGATGTATTTTCCGAATCAGTCCTACGTTCGATCCGTGTCCGCGGAGCGATCGGCGCCCGCGTTCGTCGACGCGCACGCATTGACGAGAAAAGCGCTCGAACGCTGGGAAAACGAAGGCGGCAGGATTCCTGAGTTGGTCGGCGCAGAGCGGCGGCAGGAGCCCGCACGCCGCGAGGACGCGATGTTTTAATCGGAACTCGCTGGCGAACGTTCGCTGGCGAGTTTTTGGAGCAGCTCGGCGAGTGCGGGGTCGGGGAACGTCCTGCGCAGACGCCGCGCGAGCGTGAGCAATCGGTAAGCTTGCAGCGGCGTGAGCTCGTAAAGCTCGTCGCGGGACGCGGTCGCGAGACAGGCTTCGACCTCGATACGCGCGAGATCGTTGCGACGGCCCAGCGCGAAAACGATGGCGCGTTGCACGCGACGATCCCAGATGAACGGCACGCGGTCCGCGGCGACATCCGCGGCGAGACGATTCAACTCGCGCTCGAGGTCCGCGGGCTTTTGCGCGGAAGCGTAGAATGTCGCGCGAGCGATGGCGGCATTGGGATCGTCGGGAAACGATTCGGCGAGCACGCGCGCGGCGAGTCCGGCGGGCTCGGGACGTTCCATTTCGATGAAGTATTCCGCCAGGCGGCTGAGGGAGAGCGCCTCGTCCTCGTGCGGGACGACTTTGAAGACAACGATTTGGTCGGCCTGGGACCCCGGACGCGCGGGCAGGTGATACGGCAGCGGTCGGAGGTAGGCGGGGTGCAGCCAGCGTTGAAGCAGGTCCAGCAGCGGTTCGCGGGGTTCGCCTTCCGGTTTGCGGACGAAGAGCGGCAGGACGTTGTCCCAAGATGGCAGGACGAGATGCGTGACGCCATGCGCTCCCAACACGGCCTCGGCTTCCGTCGGTTCGAGCGAGCTGAGAATGCGGGTGGCGGCGATCTGGCCGGGATAAGCTTCCCACGCGGTCGACATGAGCACGCGCGAACCGCCGTGAAAAACGAGCGAGTCGGACAACTCCGGCGGAGCGAGCGCGGCGATGCTGTGCGGCAAGGAATGCGCGGCGAGCCAGTGGGCGCAGTGCCGGTAAACCAAGGCCTGAAGATCGGCCTCCGTCGGTTCGCGACCGGCGTCTGGACGCTTCCAGGCCGGAGGCAGTGCAAAATTCCAGAGCGCGAGCGCCACGGCGAAGGCGGCCGCGAGCGCGGCGAATATGCGTTGGCGGGTGGCGAAGTGGTGCGTGATGAGCAGCCCGAGCAGCGGCAGCGTCACGAGGACGGCGACCGCGCCCCAGCGCAGGCGAAAAGTGGCGAAAAGAACGACGACCAGCCAAAGCGCGGCGAGCGCGGGGAGTCGCGACGCGCGCTCCGGAGTCGCGCGTCGCCGGCGCCGTGCGGCGATGACAAGAACGATGGCGGCGGCGAGCAGCGGGGCGGAAACGAAAACCGCTTCGAGGAACGATGCGCGGCCGAGCCATTGGAGCAGGTGGTCGGCCGGCAACGCTTCGTCGAGCGACGAGAAGCGGCGTATCCAGATTCCTGGATACAGCCAGCCTTTGAAGACGTGCGCGACCTGCACGTAGATCAACGCGCCGATGAGCGGCCCGGCGGCGGCGATTTCGAGCCAGCGAAGTTTCCGGCGGGTGTCGTTTGTTCGAAGATGTTGCGCGCCGTCGAGCGCGAGACCGAGTCCCAGCCAGGCGAGGGCGTAGAGCGGATGAACGTAGCGGAGTTCGCTGGCGCCCGGATTCCACGGCGCCCGGTCGATCAGCCAACCTGCGAGGACGAGCGCCGCGCCCGCGAGCGCCCAGCGCAGGCCAGGGAATGTTGTGCGCTGGGTGAAAATCGCGGTCGCGGCGAAAACGACGGAGATCAGGACAGCGGGAAAACCGAATGCCGGATCCAGCCAGAGCGCGGCGGCGGCGGCGATGGCGGAGCCGACGGAGAGCGGAGAACGAGGCGCGCCGGAGTGAGGCCGAGGCAGGTTCAACGCGATCGCGAGTGCGGCGAGGAGCAATGCCCACGTTCGGGCGGTGAGGACACCCGGCAGGAATTGGCCGGCGATGGGCGGAAAGAACGCGACCAACATGGCTGCGATGGCGGCGCCGGCGAGCCCGTGGCGACGCGCCATGAACCAAGCCGCGCCTGCCAACGCGAGCAGATGAGAGATCAGCGGTTCCCACCATGCGGCGCGTTCGATGGACAACGCCAGCGAATCGCCGGTGATTGCGTGAATGCTCCAACCGATCGCATACGTCCAAAAAAGATAGAGTCGGGGAAGCAGTTGCGGGCGGCCGGAGGGAATGGAATCGCTCTCGTAGGTGGTGTCGGCGAGCAGGCCATTTGCGGCGGCTTCCTGCGTGGCCTCGATCCAGCGGTAGGTTTCACCCCGTTCGTGCGCACCGAGAAAATGACGCTGTCCCAAAGCGTAACCGGTCGGCGAACTGGCATCGATCGCCGGCGGCGGGCTGCCCTGCATCGAAAGTTCGGATACCCATTGGAGATGGGCGAGATTTGTCTGGAAGACGGACAGTGCCGCAAGTGCCAGGAGGGCAATCCAGATCAGCGCGAACCAGCGTGGCGATTTCGCGTTTGCCGGGGAGTCCGGAACGTGAGCGCGGACCGAGACATTCATCGTTGAAGAATCCAGCGCGCGTCGTCCGAACGCGAATCATGGCGGGACACATGCCCGTCGGGCCACGTTACGATGGCTGTGCGGAGCGAATCGCCGGTCGGGATTGCGGCGATGAGACCGGGAGCCGATTGAGTCCACCAACCGCCGCCGAGGCCGATCTCGTGATGCGTTGGAGCCTGACGCTCGTAAACGAGTTGGACGCGTGCGCCGATGGCGTCGGGGTTGCCCGTTGGACCGACGAGTTTGATTTGGATCCAGCGCGCGGCGGCTTCGTTGGCGAGGAACTGGCTCGTATCGCCGTGACGTGTGAGAAAGAGATCGGGGCGGCTCGTGCCTGGAAGCGAGAGGACGGCGAGAGCGCGGCTGTTGCCGGGGATGAGAATGCCGGAATCGAGCGGATCGAGAGCTTCGAAACTGCCGTCGGCGCGGCCCTTGAGGAAGATGCCCACGCCGCCATCGAAGCGAGGGGCGGCGGCGTCCGTGTTTTGCACCGCGCAAACGTCGGCCAAGCCGTCGCCATCGAGATCGGCGGCGACGATTCCCTGCATGGGGCCAATTTGCGACACGCGCGGAAAGGGGCTGAAACGATACGTGCCGTCCGGCTGGCTGAGAAACACGCCGGAGGAGAAGTTGTCGGCGCGACGGGCCTCGGCGGAGGCGAGCGCTTTTTCGCCGAAGACTTCCTTCATCGTCGCGCGGGCGAAGTCGTTGTTTTTTGGATACTGGCGGAGAATAAAAGGAAGGCGGGCGCCAAGATCCGCGCGCGGGCGCAGCGGATAAAGCTCGTCGCCGTCGTGAACGGCTTCGGCGATGAGCCGGGTGCCATTTCGCGCAAAATCGCCGTAGAAAAGGACGGCGGGATGTTGGGGCGAGGCGCGATAGGTGGTGTTGAGGCCGACATTGCCGGCGGCGAAATCGGGACGGCCGTCGCCGTTGAAGTCGGCGCTGGCGAGGCTGGTCCACCAACCGCGACCCCCGGACGCGAAACCGATTTGGTCCGTCACGTCGACGAAGCGGCCATCGCCGGTGTTGCGGAAGCAGCGGACGTAATCCCATTCGAGTGCGAGGACGAGGTCGGGGCGGCCGTCCTGATCGACGTCGCGGAAAAGCGCGCTCGTCACGAGCCCCGCTCGCTGCAGACCGGGCGATCCGCCGGAGATATCGACGAAGCGATCGCCGTCATTGCGGAGGAGCACGCTGTCGGGCGTTTCTGGATACCGACCCGGAACGGAGCGTGCGCCCAGGAAGAGGTCCAGATCGCCGTCTCCGTCGATATCCGCGGCGACGACGGCGCCGACGTTGATCGCGAGCTGCGGCAGGAGATCGGTTGCGCGAAAAGTTCCGCGACCGTCGTTGGCGTAGAGGACGGGTTGAAAAGCCGCGGGCCACGCCGGGGCGGAGGCGCTGGCTTTGGTCAGTAGAAGGTCGCGCGTGCCGTTGCCGTCGGCATCGAAGAGGAGAGAGGGCCCGTCTTCGACTTTGCCGCGCGAAATACCGGCGGCGGGTTGTTCCGCATAGCGCTCGCCGTTCCACCGCAGGATGCGCGCGGGAGAGCCGGTGGTGGCGCCGAGGAAAAGATCGACGGCACCGTCGCCGTCGATGTCGCCGACCGCGACTCCCGGCCCGCGCCGATCGGTGCGAAAGGGGATGAAGGCCTGTTCTTTTTCGGGGAAGGCGATGCGCGATTCGTCGCTGATGGAGAGTCCGAGCTCTTCCGAGCCGGGGCGGAACAGTGGAGCGGGCGTGGGCGTGTCGATCGATGCCGACTCGTTTGGTTCGGTGATGAGATAAGCGAAGTTGGCGTCGAGATCGGAGAACTGCTGGGTGCGGCCGGAAGGCCACTGGATGGTGAGGCGCTGGACCTTGGTGTCTTCGCCCAAGCCGAAATGAGCGACCATTTCGCTGCCGGACGTATAGCCGCGGGCGACGGTCATGATCTGAGTTTGAGTGCCCGAGCTCGATTCGAGGCGGACGGTGGCGTCGACGCCGTAGCGGTTGGAGCGCGTTCCGCGCAGGCGGATTTGGACGCGGTTGCGATGGGCGACGTCATTGCGGAAAACGCTGAGCCCGCCGTTGTAGTTGAGATAGACGAGGTCGAGATCGCCGTCGTGGTCGAAGTCCGCAGTGGCTGCGCCGAAACTCACGCCGACTTCGCCCAGGCCCCATTCGTCGGTGACCGGGATGAAGCCTTGGCCGCGGTGGTTGCGATAGGCGAGATTTGCCTCTTCGAGTGGCGGCGACCTCTTGATCGCGGCGATGCGTTGAGTGTCGGACAGCGCGCGCATCATTTCGGCGAGAAGGTCGCTGTTGTTCGCCTCGCGCACCATGCCGTTGGTGACGTGGAGATCGGTCCAGCCGTCGTTGTCGAAATCTTCGAAGCGAATGGACCAGGTCCAATCGGTCGCATCGACGCCGGCCCATGAAGCGGCCTCGCGAAAGACGCCATTGCCGGCGTTGAGGAAAAGAGCGTTCCGCATGTATTGCGGAGCGGCCTGCACGGTGGAGGCGGTTGCGAGGACATCGTTGCGCGAAGCGGCCAGGCCGCGCCGGTCCTTCTCGCGCGTGGTGGTGGCCATGTCGGCGACGAGCAAGTCGACGAGACCATCGTTGTTGATGTCGCCGGTGTCGGCGCCCATCGACGAATACGGCGTGTGCGGCGCAACGCTATCGATGACGTTGGTGAACGTGCCGTTGTGATTGTTTCTATACAACCGATCGGGGCCGGAGAAGTCGTTGGCGACGTAGATGTCGGGCCAGCCATCGCCGTTGTAATCGAACCACACGGCGGCGTGACCGAACGTCGGACCGGAGATCCCGGAGCCGGCGGTGACCTCGACGAAGTGGCCGTTGCCGGTGTTGCGGAACAGCCGGTCGGGCCGGCCGCCCGGTTCGGTGCCGTCGACCTGATTGGTGAGGATGAAAACATCGAGCCAGCCGTCGCGGTCGTAGTCGGAAAACGCGCCGATGACGCTGCCGTCGTTCACATCCAAGCCGCGAGCTTTGGCTTCTTCTTTAAACGTGCCGTCCCCCTGGTTTATATAAAGGAGATTGGGGGCGGCGTTGCGGCATATATATAGATCGAGCCAGCCATCGTTGTTGACGTCGACGAAGACGACGCCCTGACGCCAGATGACGGACTTGTCGCCGCCGATGCCCTTGAGCCAGCCCATCAGCGCGGTTTCCTCCGTGAGTCCGGCTTGAGCGGTGACGTCGGCGAATTTCCAATTACCGAGATTGCGAAAGAGCCGGCCGGGTTTGGTCTTGGTGCTGACGTAGAGATCGACGAGGCCATCGCCGTCGAAATCGCCGGCGGCGACGCCGGAGCCCATGCCGCCTCCCATGAAAGCGCGGTAGCGGGCGGCCCACATCTGCGGATCGTCGTAAGCGTTGTCGACGACCAGGCCCGTCGCGGAAGGCGGCAAGGGATGAAAGAGCGTGCGGCCGGGAGATTGGGAAGCCGGTGAGAAAGCGGTGCGTTCGAGCGCGTTGGCCGCGCGTGCGCTTGGCCACAGCGCGATCAACAAGCCGCAAAGGAGGGGGCGGAAGGGGAAAGAAGGCATGTCAGGGTCGATCTTCGCGCTGGCGCGCCAATGGAGTGCAGTTCAGAGACCGGCTGCGCGGGGCGGACGCAATGTGTCATTGGGAATAGGACTCTATATGTCTGGAGACATAAGAAGTTTCAGAGGTGGTTTATAGGGACGCAAAAGCGGCAATATAAATGTCGCAAAACGTCCGTAGACCGTTCGCGCCGGCGGTTGGTATTGTTGCTCTCAACGGAAACCGGATTCGTCGCGCGGGCTTGCTCGTGCGGAGAACCCGAAGGCCGAATCCCCAAAATCAGCCGCCGCTGCGACCCGCTTCCCTCCGGAAACGAGCTGCAGGGGCGTTTCCGAGCATAGGAACTACAAGCACAAATCCCATTATGACCAAAAGTCACACCAAGCGATTGAGGCGTGCCCTCAACGCGTTGCTGGCGACGACCGCTGCGTCGTCGACCGCATGGGCGCAGGCCACGGCTCCTCGTCCGATCGAGGACGACGAGATCGTGGTCCTTTCGCCCTTTGAAGTATCGGCCGAGCAGCAGAGCAGCGGTTATTCCACCGCTTCGACGCTCGCGGGTAATCGCCTCAACACCGATCTTCGCGATCTCGGCACCTCGCTCTCCGTTTACAACGCGGAGTTCTTGAGCGACATCGGGGCGACCGACCAACGGTCTCTCCTTCAATATACGCTCGGCACGGAAGTCGGCGGCCTTTTTGGCAATTACTCGGGATCCGGCGGCGGCAACGCGCCGAATACCAACGCCAGCCTCAGCCCGCAGTCGACCAATCGCGTGCGCGGTCTCGTCAGCGCGGACAATACGCGCGACCTCTATCTCACGAACATTCCGTGGGACGGCTACAACATCGAAGCCGTCGACATCCAGCGCGGGCCGAACGCCATCCTCTTCGGTCAAGGCAGCGCCGGCGGTGTGATCAACACCCGCACGAAGCAGGCGAGCTATCGCAACTTCGGCGACTTCTCCGTTCGCGTCGATCAATACGGCAGCCTGCGCGCTTCGCTCGATGTGAATCGCGAGTTGCTTCCCGACGAGTTCGCCGTGCGCGTCGCGCTGGTTCAGAACGAAGGGAAGTTCAAGCAGGAGCCCGCGTTCGAAAATTTCAACCGGCAGTTCCTTGCGCTGCGCTATGAGCCCGGCTTCCTGAAGAAAGGCGATGCCCGCACGATCATCAAAGTCTCCGGCGAGCTCGGTTCGTCGACGAGCAATCGTCCGCGCAACATGCCGCCGATCGATTACATCACGCCCTGGTTCGGCCTCGGCACGCCGACCTACAACCTCGCGTGGTTGAACGATAACAACTGGCAGATTCCGGGCCGCGGCGATGCGACGCGTCAGGACTCGGCGTCGCCCGCCAATCCGAATCCGAACTTCGAGCCGCTCCTTGGCGGACAAGGCGCGGGTTTCGCCGGATACTTCGGCGGATCGGTGTTTCAATATAACGGCAATTCGTCGACCCCGCTCGCGGCGATGGCGTTGAATCCCGTGACCTATCTCGGGCTTGGCGCCAACGGCGCTCGCGATGGCAACATCGCGGGTCTGGCGCCTTCCGGTCCGCGCGGCATGCCCGGTTATCGCGACTATGCGTTCGAGATGCGGTTGCCCTTCGCCTCGCTTGCGAAGGACAAGTTCATCACCGACACCAGCATCTTCGATTTCTACAACAACCTGCTCGATGGTAATATCAAACGGGAGTGGTATGACTTCCGCACCTTCGACGCCTCGATCAGCCAGACGTTCTTCAACGACAAGCTGGGCTTCGAAGTCGGGTATCACGAAGAAACCTACAAGGATGGCAGTTATAATCCGGTGAGCAGCGGCATCTACGTGGACGTGCACTCGCGCTGGACGGATGGCACCAACACGCCGGAGAACGGCTGGTATAACGACGGCACGGCCAACGTCGGTGCGGGCCGTCCGTTCGTGAACGTGGGCAACAGCGAAAGCCGCGCACGCGCCGATCGCGAGAGCCTGCGGGCCACGGCGTTTGCCACGCACGATTTCGACCAAGGTTCCGGCACGCACTGGCTGCTGAAGATCCTCGGTCAGCACACCGTGACGGGCATGGTCTCGAAGGACGATTCCTTCCGTTATGGTCAGACGTGGGTGAAGAGCACCTTCACCGGCGACTACTACAACCACCCGCAATTCCAGGAGATCAAGGACAACAACGGCCGCTTCTGGGCGGATTTCGTGCCGCGGCACGTCGTTTACGTCGGACCGAATCTGCAGGGCAAGACGCTCGGCCAGGATCTTGGCATCCGCGGTCCGTCCGTGGCGCCGAAGATCGGCAGCACGGCCACGCTGCGTTACTTCGACTCGACTTGGATTGCGACGGGAGTGAACCCGGCCGATCCGTGGTTCAACCAAGTCACGGCGGGTTTGCCGAGCGGTCCGGTCGCGTCGACGCAGTCGGAAAATCCGGCCAACTATCGCGGCTGGATCACGCGCGACGTATCGCTGATGACCGACGCCGATCGCAACAACATCGCGGCGCTCACGGAGTCGCAGAGCTGGGATGATCGCTACAACAAGGCCGAGGCGATCGTCTGGCAGGGCAACTTCTGGGAGGATTCCATTGTTGCGACCGCCGGATGGCGGCGCGACGAAGTCGGACAAACGTTGACCGAATGGAATCGTGAAGAGTCGACCGACGATCCCACGCAGATCGTGCCGCGCGTGTCCACGCTCGGCCCGGTCGAGGAAGATTCCCGCAGCTGGGGCGTCGTCGCGCATTTCGATCGCCTTCCCTACATCGGCGAGTGGGCGAGGCGCCTGCCGATCAGCATCAGCGCGACCTATAACAAGTCGGAAAACTTCCAGACCGGCACGATCTATCGCGACTACTTCGGTCAGGAACTCCCGCTGCCCTCCGGCGAAACCGAAGACATGGGCATCGTGCTCGCGACGCGCGACGGCCGGTATAGCTTCAAGGTGAATCAGTTCGAATCGGCGGTGAAAAACAACCCGTCGAGCGGCCTGCAGTTCTGGAACTACGGCAACAACGTCGGCATCTACGCGTCGGCCTACCACCAGATCAAATACAACTACGAGACCCGCGGTCAGCCGAACAGCACGCGCTATGGCAATGGCATCGTGAGCGACCTGCCCGTCCCGGGTCCGGGTGAGCCGGCCACGAAGTGGAACTTCGATTACCAGCCGCTCAACGGTCAGACCCTCGAGCAGGCGGAAGCGCTCGAAGTGGCGGTGATCAATGCGTGGGATCAGTGGCTCCAGGAAATGGCGCCGCTCCCGCAGATCATGGCCGAAGCCTGGAGCTTCGCGTGGGATGGCACCGACTTCACGGAGACGGCGCTGGCGAACTTCCGCTACACGGAAGACCTGCTGGCCGAAGGTTACGAGTTCGAGTTGCACGCCCAGGTCACCGACAACTGGCGCCTGACGCTGAACGCTTCGCGCATCAAGTCCTACCGCGACAACCTCGGCAACACGCCGGCACCTGGTGGCGGGATGACGCAGGCCGAATACCTGATGGATTTCGACCGGCGTCTGAACGAGACCGCGATGGGCGACCTGCGCATCTGGGGTCCCGGTGGCACGGCGAACGCGCGTGAAAACTGGAATGGTTACGCCAACGGCGACTTGAATGCTCGTATCGCCGAGCAGGGCACCGTGGTGCCGGAAAATCGTCTCTGGCATTTCAACCTGATTACGAACTACGACTTCACCGAAGGAGCGTTGAGAGGGTGGAGCGTGGGCGGCGCGGCGCGTTATCAGTCTGCGATGACGCTCGCGTATAAGCCGATTCAGCAGCCGACGTATATCGAATACGATCTGAGCGCACCGTATAGAGACGATGCGCAGATAGACTTCGACGTGTGGGTCGGTTACCGCCGGAAGATCTGGAACGGCAAGATCGACTGGCACGCCCAGCTGAACATCCAGAATGTCGGCGTGGGCAACGAACTGTTGCCCGTCACGGTGCAACCCGACGGCACACCGGCCGCGTGGCGCATCAGACCGGCGCAGCAGATATTCCTGACGAATTCGTTCCGGTTCTAAACGAGACGGAACTCAGTGACTTCGCGGCCCCGAGAAATCGGGGCCGCTTCTTTTTGAGCCCGCCTGCAGAGGCGGCGGAACACGTTGCCAAGCCGAAGCGGGCAACGCGGAGAACGGCGGTTCAATCGATATCGATGATGCCGCGTTTCACCGCGGTCACGAGCGCCTGCGTGCGATCGGAGACGCCGAGCTTCGAAAAGATGTTGGCGACGTGGATCTTCACCGTGCCGACGACGAGTCCGAGTTGGGCGGCGATTTCCTTGTTGCTGAGCCCCTTGGCGAGGAGTTGGAGCACCTCCATCTCGCGCGGCGAAAGATGGGCGAGCAGGCGTTCGCCAATCCGCGAAGCGATCTGCGGCGGGATATACTGTTCGCCGCGATGCACGGTGCGGATGGCGTCGAGCAAGCGATCGAGCGCCATTTCTTTCACCACGATACCCGAAGCCCCGGCGCGAATCGCTTGGTAAACTTCTTCGCCGCGCGCGTAGTTGCTGTAAATGAGCACGCGGGCCCCGCCGAACTCCTGGCGCAGCGTGCGCACTGTATCCACGCCGGTCATACCATGCATCCGCAAGTCGAGCACGACGACGTCCGGCCGCAGGCGGCGGTAGGCTTCGACCGCTTCGGCGCCGTCCTCGACGTCGGCGACCACCTCCATGTCGGGAGCGTCGCCGATCGCGGTGATCAGGCCCATGCGGATGGCCATGTGATCATCCGCGAGCAAGATCCGGATCTTAGTCGGAGTCGTTTCCTTCTGCATGATTGAAAGAGGATGAGGGAGTCGGACGGGGCACGACGATGCGCACCGAGGTTCCTTGCGCGGGGGCGCTGTCGATGGCGAGCTCGCCGCGGAGTTTTTTGACGCGGTTGCGAATCCCGCGCAAACCCAGATGCCCGGTCTTGCTCTCGAGCACGGTGGGGGGCGCGAAGCCGATGCCGTCGTCGGAGATCGTCAACGCGATCGACTCGGGTTGGTAGTCGACGTGGATCGTGACTTTTCCGGCCTTCGCGTGCCGCAGCGCGTTCGTCGTCGCCTCTTGGGCGATGCGCAGAAGGTTGTGATTGATCGTGCGGCCGAGAGGGAAAGGCTGGCCGGAGACGAGCACCTCGATCTTGACGGATTCGGAATCCACAAACGCGGTGAGATTGCGCAGCGCATCGGCGAGCTCGTTACCCTCGAGCAGCGGCGATTCCATGTCCCAGACGGAGTGCTGCACCTCTTGGCGCGCGTAGGAGACCATGTTGCGAACGACGTTGAGCCGGGATCGCACGTCGCCGCCGACCGCGGGAAGCTTGAGCGTGGTGTCGAGCTGCAAGATCGCGCCCGTCAGGCCCTGCTGCACGCTGTCGTGGATCTCGTTGGCGAGGCGATCGCGCTCCGCGAGCGTGGCGGCGTTACGCGTTTCTTCGCTCAATTTTGCCATCGTGTCTTCGAGCTGCCGCGTGCGTTCCTGCACGATTTGTTCGAGCACGCGATTGCGACGACGTTCGATGTAGCTTGACCAGCGCACCACGCCGAAGAGCACCGCGAGGAAGGCCAATGCGAACACAAGGTGCGCCGGCCACGTGCGATACCACGGCGGAAGGATTTGAAAGTGGACCGCCGCGACCGTGCCGCCGACCTTGTGTTTTTCCGCCAACCGGACGCGCAACGTATAATCTCCTTCCGCCAAGCCGCGAAAACTCACTTGCGAGCCGGCCATGGGCGTCCATGGGTCGCGATCCGTGAGCTGATACTCGTAGGTCGGCGAGCGACGGCCGGCATCGCTGCCGGCGAAGAATTGAAACGTGAGACTGTTCCGCTCGAACGGCAGCGGCAGCAGCGTGCCGGCGGCGGCGGAGCTCGTGAGGAGCTCGGCGCCGGCGGTGTCGATCAACGAAACCAGCGTCGGCCTGAAAACGGGTTTCGGCTCGGTGGCCCAGCGATGTTCGACGTGGTAGAGCGACTGGCTCGCGATGATCCAGACGTCGTTGCCCGGGAGAATTTGCAGGACGGGATAGCGGTCGTTGATCAGGTCGAAGCTGCTGGCATCGATTTCGTAGTCGGAGCCGTTCGGCGTGAATTTGACGATGCCATCGTCGTGAGTCGCCCAGAGGGTGCCGGATTCGTCCTTTTCGACGCGGGCGATGGAGTAGGGCGATCGTTCGAGGAGGCGTTGGAGCTCCGGGGCTTCGCGCCACGTGTTTTGGTTCTCGTCGAAGAAACGTCGTTCGCCGTGTTCGGTGCTGAGCACGACGATTTCGTCGATGGTGCCGATGTTCACCCACGGCCGCGTGGTCCAGGAGGAGTTGGGCACCACGTCGAGCTGCAGCTTGCCTCCGTTCAGCCAGAGCCGTCCGACTTGTCCGGCCATCTCGATCCAAACCGAGTTTCGAGCGCGATGCACCACCGACGGATACGTTACGCCGCGCGTGCGCGGGACCGACTCGGTCCATCGGCCGTCGCGCCATTCGAGCAAGGCGATTTCGGACCGGCCGATTGCGTAGCAATGATCGGCGTCGGGCATGACCAAGTGCGCCATGTCTTCCACGGCGGCGACGGGGGTGAGGCCACCGTCGGCGTCGATCGCGTAAACGCGGTCGACGCTGCCGACGAGCATGCGCGGACCGCGCGCGGCGATCGCCCAGGCGCCGCCGTCGGGCTGAAATGGATACAGTTCGAAGTGCGTGGGCGCGCCGGGCGGTCCGTCGAGCGAGCGATACAACTTGCCGTCGGAAGCGATGACCACGCGGCCCTGCCAACGCTCGACAATCGGCCAGCCCAACGTGAGTCCCAGCCGCTGTCCGAACGCGCTCAGCGCGCTGCTATAGAGCACCTTTTCGATGCCGTCCTCGGCCGCGATCCACAGCACGCCGCGCTCGCGATTGGCGATGGCGGTGATGCGATGATACTCGGGCGACGTGAGCGCGAGAAGCAGTTCGCCGGAGGCGGCGAAGAGATAGAGCCCCTTGCCCGTCACGGCGACCGCGGTGCGGCCATCCACGAGATGATGAATCACGGAAACGCGGCCGCCGAATCCGTCGCGCACCTGCGGGCCCCAAGGCTTCACCTGCGGTTCCCATGGCAGCACTTCGCGTCCGTCGAACACCACCAGCCGGCCGTCGAGCAGCGACAGCAGCGTGCGGTTTTCGTCGAGCGAGGTCGCGAGCTCGACGACGACCTCGTCGAGGTCGGTCGGCGGGGCGGGGCGCAGCGTCCGGGTCGCGATGTCGACGTATCCAAGTTTCTGATTGAAGGCGGAGATATAAACGGTGTTGCCGATGCGGAACGCGCGCGAGATGCGCGAGTGTTCGTAGAGCTGCGTCTCCTGTCGGTGGAAATCCCAAAACGCGATGCCGTTCGGGCTGACGAAATACATGCCGTCGTCGGTCGCGATGAGGTCGGCGAACGACGCCGAGCGAATCCATTCCGGCGGATCGGGCGGGACGAGCGGAACGGCGTGCAGCCGGCCGTCGGATTTGGTTTCGGCGAAACCCCATGAGGCGCGGGCGCCGTAATACATGCGGCCGTCGGGTGCGGAGGCGACGTTCGACATCGTGATGCGATCGACGCCGCGCTCGGCGATGTTCGACCACGTGGTGTCGTTGAGAATCGCGTAAACGCCGTCGTGGATCACGGCGACGCGGCCGAAACGATCGAAGTCGAGCCGCGCTCCCCGCGGGCCGTAGCCGATGTCCTCCAGCGAATAGCGCCGGGTGAAGGGCAGTCCGCGCACGTTGTCCACTTGGGCTGCGCACTCGAGCGCGAGGACGAATGCGAGCAGCAATCCGCATCGCGCGATCGCGAGCGTGCGGCGCAGCGCGCCGCGAACATGATCGCGCGCATCCCGGAAAAGTTGCGATGCGTGAAGGCGGGACATTCGGGGTGAGAGCTGCGCGAGCCGAACCTGAACTCCGCGTTGCGAGCGGGTAAAGTTCATTTGATGCGGCGCGCGAAATCGGTGAGCAACGTTCCCTATTACCGCGGTAATAGTCGCACCTACGGCCAATGGTCCGTTGCGGGTTTGCGGGTGTTGCATGAGTTACAGCCGCACGCGGACGAGGAGCGAATCCTGGTCCCGAATTTACCCTTTCCCCCAAAAAATGATTTCGCCGAAACGAGCGATGCTCCTGCTTTTGCTTCCGCGTGCCTGCCGCGTGCGTTCCTGCGATGGGGGGCGGGATTGAAGGCCTGACCTCATGGCTGGTGTCGTCGCAAGCGGTCCGCGAAGAATCTCCGTCGTCACCTCCGGTGTCTCGGAGGCCAGCTTGCGTGGAATCGCGCGATTCGCGCGGGAGCGCGACTGGCATGTATCCACGGATCTGACACGCATCGGCGCGGTGCCGCAGGGATGGCATTGCGACGGCTTGCTTGTTTCCTTCCCGCAACCGCCGGAATTGTTGGCCCAGTTGGAAAACGTGGGGACGCCCTGCGTGGCGTTTTCCGAGGCGTGGGAAAGGACCGGGCTGCCGCTGGTGATGCCGGACGAGGCGGAGATTGGACGGCTGGCGGCGGATCATCTGGTGGAGCGCGCGCATCGTCATTTCGCCTGCGCGCCCTTTGTCGATCGGACGGCGCAGGGCGATCGTTTCACGGCGTTTCAGGCGAGGCTCGCGGAACACGGCTGCGACTGCCGGTTTTTTCCGCCCATGTATACGCGGCAGGGATCGGCGTGGTGTGAAAACAGCGCCGAGCGGCGGCGCGCGCTGGTGGGCGAACTGCGCCGCCTTCCGCGACCGGCGGCGGTGTTTGCGTTCAACGATGGGGTGGCGGTCGATGTGGTCGACGCGTGCCGCGATGCGGGACTTTCGGTCCCGGAAGACGTCGCGATTCTTGGCGTGAACGACTCGATTTTCTGCGCGACCTCGTTCGTGCCGCTTTCAAGCGTGGACCTCAATCTCGAGGAAATCGGCTATCGGGCGGCGGCGTTGCTCGAGGAGCGGATGAGCGGATTGCCGCCGGCGGCGGCGGTGCTGCCGGTGCGGCCGAAAGGCGTGGTGACGCGGATGAGCACCGACGTGATCGCGGTGACCGATCCGCGCGTGGCGCGGGCGTTGAGTTATATCGCCGAGCATTATCCGGAGACCGGCTTGAGCGTGGAGGTGGTGGCACGCGCGGTGGGCATGTCGCGCCGGAGCCTGGAGCGCACTTTCCGGCAGGAAACGGGACGCACGATTCACGAGCACATCATCAATGTTCGCATGCGGGAGGCTTCGCGGCTCATCGCCGCGGCGCCCGGAACCAAGACCTCGGATGTGGCGGCGCTCGTTGGCCTGGCGGGGGAGCGGACGTTCTTTCGCACCTTCCGCCGGCATTTTGGCATGAGCCCGAAGGCGCACCGCCGCTGGACGACGCAGGCGCGATTCGTGGAGGACGAACCTGACATGCCGCCCCGCCCGCGTGTATCCGCGGCGCAAGCACCGCATGCGCTTGCGTCCGGCGCGGATTTCAGTGCGGCGTAGAACGGTCGCACTCGCCACGGTCATTTTCTCCAAAACCTAATTTTCCTTGATGAAACATCGCACAGTCCTCGTCGGTCTCCTTTCGTTGTGGTTTGCGAGCAGTTCGCTGTTCGCCCAGTCGCCGCGTTCCGCGGCCTTCGACTGGTTTGAATATTCCGGCAACGATCCCGTGCCGCAGGCCGAACTGGCCGCGGACGAGTTTCGCAATCCGATCCTCACGGGATTCTATCCGGATCCGAGCATCACCCAGGTCGGGGAAGATTATTATCTGATCAATTCCACCTTCGCGTATTTTCCGGGCATCCCGATTTTCCACAGCCGGGATTTGGTGAACTGGAAGCAGATCGGGCACGTGATCGATCGCCCCTCGCAACTGCCCTACGACAAAGTCGGCGTCTCGCGCGCGATCTTCGCGCCGGCGATCAGTTATCACAATGGCGTGTTCTACGTCGTGTGCACGATGATCGATGCCGGCGGCAATTTCGTGATGACCGCCACGAACCCGGCGGGACCGTGGTCGGACCCGACGTGGCTGGATTTCGAAGGCATCGATCCGTCGTTGTTCTTCGATGACGACGGACGCGCCTGGATGCTCAACAACGGCGCTCCGGCAGAAACGCCGCGCTACGATGGACATCGCGCGATCTGGATTCAGGAGTTCGACCCCGGCGCGCGGCGCATGATCGGTCCGCGCAAGCTCCTCGTGAACGGCGGCGTCGATATTTCGGAGAAGCCCGTGTGGATCGAAGGCCCGCACATTTATAAAAAGGACGGCTGGTATTATCTCTGTTGTGCGGAAGGCGGCACGAGCGTGAATCACCGTCAGGTGATTTTCCGCAGCCGCGCGGTCGACGGGCCGTATGTTCCTTGGGAACAGAATCCGATCATCACGCAAAAAGGAATGGATGCGAATGTGCCGTTCGCCGTCACCTCCACGGGTCACGCGGATCTCGTGATCGGTCCCGACAATAATTGGTGGGCGGTCTTCCTCGCGGTGCGTCCCTTCGATGGGCGGCACTCGCCGATGGGACGTGAAACTTTTCTCCTTCCCGTCGACTGGCCCGAAGGCGGCTGGCCGCGCATCCTCGAAGCGGGGAAACGCGTGCCGCTTGTCGTGAAGACCCCGGCCGGCGTTGCGGTGAAAGCCGGATCGGCTCCCCTCAACGGCAATTTCAGGTGGCGTGACGAGTTCGACCAGGCCTCGCTCGCGATGCCCTGGATCATGTTGCGGGCGCCGCGCGAGACGTGGTGGAAGCTCAACGACGGCAAACTCGTGCTCGAAGCGCGCAGCGAGACGTTGTCGGGCAATGCCAATCCGAGCTTCTTCGCGCGTCGGGTGCAGCACGCGAACTACACGGCGACGACGGCGCTGGAGATCCCGGCGGCGAGCGGCGTGTCGGCGGGCCTGACGGTGTTTCAAGGCGAGCGTTTCCACTACTTCCTCGCGGCGAAACGCGACGGCGACGATGTCGTGCTTTATGTCGAGAAACTCGCGCGCAGCGCACCCGAGACGATCGGATCGGTGAAACTTCCGGGAGCGACGAAGAACCTTCAACTCCGCGTCGAGGCGAAAGGCGCGACGTGCTCCTTCAGTTATTCGACGGACGGACGGGAGTGGAAAACGCTCGTGGCCGACGCCGATGCGAAACTGCTCACGACTGAAGTCGCGGGCGGATTCGTCGGTGCGACGGTCGGCATGCATGCCCGCATCGATCGACAAGAGCCGGTCGCCGACGCGAAGACCAATCCCGACGGCAAACATACTTTTGTCATCGTTCACGGCGCGTGGGCGGGAGGCTGGGAGCACCAGCAACTCGCGCAGGCGTTGCAGGCGGAAGGGCACACGGTGCATCGCGTGACGCTGACGGGGCAGGGGGATCGCGTGCATCTCGCCACGCCCGAGATCGATTTGAAGACGCACATTCAGGACGTCGTGAACTTCATCGAGTGGGAAAACCTGCGCGACATCGTGCTCGTCGGTCACAGTTACGGCGGAATGGTGATCACGGGTGTCGCGGATCGCGTTCACGAGCGGTTGAATCACGTGATCTACCTCGATGCGTTTCTGCCGGAAAACGGCGAGAGCGCGCAGACGGCGCGCGGCACCGACGGTCCGCAACGCCGGGCGGTGAACGGCTTCTTCTCGATCGGCAACCAAGCCGGCCGGCCGGTGCCGCACGTGGTGCCGCAGCCGGAAAAAACGTTCACCCAACCCATCGTGCTCGAGAATCAGGACGACGCGCGTCGCGTTCCGACGACTTACATTCTCACGGTCGATAAAGGAAAGGCCGCCGAGCAGGATGGCTTCTTCCGCTTCTACGAACGCGCCAAGGCCCGCGGTTGGACGGCGCAGATCATGGAAGGCGATCACGTGGTGCATCTCACCCAGACGGCGGAACTCGCGCGGCGACTCGTTGAGGCGCCAGCGTTACGGTGAAGCAGCGCTTCGTTTGCGCGGGTGAAAAGGAGCTGAAACTAACCGGAACCCGTTTGAGCGGATCGATCCGCCCAAGCGCCGCCCCACGTGACCAGGTTTGTTGCATAGCCCCATCATGACCTCACCCAAAGCACTCAGGAAACTGATCAAAACCGCTGCCGTCGCCTCGCTGTTTTCGCTGGCGGCGCCGGCTTTTGCCCAAGACGGAACCATTTATCCGCTCGACGCGCCCGACGAGCCGAACGCCATTCCGCTCAACACCGGACGCGTCGAGAATCAACCGGCCGAGGAAAGCTGGTTTCGTCAATGGGGCGAGCCGATGGTGCGCAACGTTTCGAAGGCCACCCTCACGCCCTTTCTCCCGGATCCCGCGAAAGCCAACGGCACGGCGGTCATCGTTGCCCCCGGCGGCGGCTATCGCTGGCTCTCCATCAACAACGAAGGCTGGAAGATCGCCAAGGCCCTCAACGAGCGCGGCATCGCCGCCTTCGTTTTGAAATATCGCTTGTTCCCCACGCCTCCGACGCTCGAAGGCCTCCAGCAATCGATGAACCGCACGTTCTCGTCGGTCGGCGCGGGCAATGCCGGCAGCGATGCGCCGCCGCCACCCCGTCCGCCGCGCCCCAACCTGACCAACCAGTTGGCAGACGCGGAAGCCGCCTACGCGCTGATCCTGAAGAACGCGGAGAAGTGGGGCGTCGATACCGATCGCATCGGCATGGTGGGCTTCTCAGCCGGCGCCGGTTTGACGATGCACGCCACGCTCAATTCCAAAACGATGAAACTGGCGTTCATCGCTCCGATCTACGGCGGCATGGGTCCCGTCGAGGTGCCGGAGAACGCGCCACCGCTGTTCGTGGCGATCGCCGTGGACGACTTTCTTTTCAACGGTCAGTTCGGCCTGATCAAGTCGTGGTATGACGCCAAAAAGCCGGTGGAATTCCACCTCTACCAGGATGGCGGCCACGGCTTCGGTATGGGCTACCCCGGCCATCCGACCTACTACTGGTTCGAGCCCTTCACGCACTGGCTCGACCACAACGGTTTCCTGAAGCCGAAAGCGGCGAACTGATTGTGTCCTGCAACCCCGGCGACGCATGCGTGCGATTGCCGGGGATTTGCCGTTGTTCGCTTTGGTCGCGGAACTGTTCCGCAACTTTCACCCCGACTACCCGCCATGCTCGGCGTGTTCCCCACCTTTAAACTTAACCCCCAACTGCTCACCCCGTGAAAAAACTGAGCATTCTCGTTTCCTCTCTCCTCCTCGCGGGCTCGACCGTCGGAACCCTTTTTGCCGCGCAGCCCGCGCTGATCAAGATCGACCTCGATCGCACCATCAGCGCCATCGATCCCAACATTTACGGCAGCTTCCTCGAGCCTCTCAGCCGCGGTGACGACAGTCGCTTCCGCGTTGTGTATGGACCGCTCTACGATCCGGCTTCGCCGCACTCCGACGAAAACGGTTTTCGGAAGGAATACCTCCAACAGATCAAGGATCTGAAAGTGACCGCCATCCGCTGGCCCGGCGGAAATTTCGTGTCCGGCTATAACTGGGAGGACGGCATCGGGCCGAAGGATCAGCGCCCCGTGCGTTTGGACCTTTCGCGCACGCGCAAGGAATCGAATCAGATGGGCACGGACGAATACGCGACCTTCTGCAATCTCGTCGGCGCGGAAAACTTCATCTGCATCAACGCCGGCACCGGCACGATTCAGGATGCCGCCAACTGGGTGGAATACTGCAACGCCCCCGCGGGAACGCACTACGCGGATCTCCGCGTGAAGCACGGGCATGCCGAGCCGTTCAACGTGAAGTATTGGGCGCTGGGCAACGAGCCCGACGGTCCGTGGCAGCTCGGTCACAAGAACAAGGAAGACTACGCGAAGTTCGCGATCGAAGCGGCGAAGATGATGCGCGGCGTGGATGAGTCCATCAAGTTGATCGCCGCCGGCGCCTCCAACTATCCGTTGGTGACGAAGCGGTATGATCCCAAGGACGGCTGGACCGATTGGAACGATTACGTGCTCGATCAGATGGCCGGCTACATCGACTACATCTCGCTGCACCGTTATGTTTTCCAGGTGTTGCGCGGAATCGAAAATCCCAACTTCGCCGACGAAATGTCGCTCGGCATGGAGATCGACCGCATCATCCAGGTCACGAAGGGCCAGATCCAAAAGGTCATGGTCAAATCCGAAACCGACCGCCCGATCTACATCTCCTTCGACGAATACGGTGCGCGCGGCAACACCCTCGCGGGTCCGCTCCTGCTCGCCCAGCACCTGAACTCGTTCATCCGCCACGCCGACATCGTCAAGATGGCGAACCTCACGTTTCTCACCAGTCTCGTCGGCATCACGCCCGACGGCGATTACAAGACCGCCCTCTATTATCCGTTCTATCTGTATTCGAACAATGCCCGCGGCACGGCGCTCGACGTTCACACGCGGTGCGAAAGTTACAGCAACAAGGTCTTCCAAGACATCCCTTACCTCGACGTCACCGCGGTGCTGAACGAATCCACGGGCAAGCTGGTGCTGAACGTCGTGAACCGCAGCGAGAGCAACGCGATCGCGACCGACATCGAACTGCAATCCGGCACCTACACCGGCAAGGCCAAGGTTCATCTGATCCACGCCGACTCCATTCAGTCGACGAATACCGCCACGGAGGAGAAGGTCCGCATCGCGATGAGCGATCTGACGTTCACCGGCAATCGCATCAACCACACCTTCCCGGCGCACTCGCTCACGCAGTTGGAAATCGCGTTGCAAAATTAATTGCGGCCGGGCTTCGGCCTTCCGCCTCTTACCCCATGAAACTCCTATCGCGACGCCTCGCGTGCGTATTCCTCGCGGCCTTCTTCGCTTTTGCTCCCGTCGTCGTCCGCGCCGCGGAACAAACTGAAAAATACACCTTCGTCATCGTTCATGGCGCGACCGCCGGCGGCTACGAATGGAAGGAGACCGGCAAGTATCTCCTCGAAAACGGCCACACCGTCTATCGCGTCACGCTCACCGCGTTGGGCGAGCGATCGCACCTCAGCGCAGAAGGCGTCAATCTCACGACGCACATCAACGATGTCGTGAACACGATCCTCTTCGAAGATCTGCACGACGTGGTCCTCACCGGCCACAGCTACGGTGGACGCGTCGTCACGGGCGTGATGAATCGTATTCCCGAACGCATCCGGCACGTAATGTTCTTCGATGCCGCGGTGCCGAATGACGGCGAGAGCGGATTCTCCCGCCAGGGCGGTCCGCCCAAGGACCTGGTCGTCAAGAATGGCCGCCGGATGCAGTCGTGGTTGAACGAAAATCCCACGAAGTATCCGCACAATGTCGGTCATCCGATCGGCACTTCGATGGAGCCGGTCGCCTACAACAATCCGGAAGCGTTCAAGTTGAACGTCACCTACGTGCCGTTCATCGCCGCGGGGCAGGATCCCGCCGAACGCGCTGCCCGCGACCAGAACTGGAAAAACGCCGTCGCTCGCGGTTGGACGGTTCGCACCTTTCCCGGATCGCACACCGCCATGCTGGAAGACCCGAAAGGGCTCTCCGTCCTGATGCAGGAAGCGGTGAACGACCGAAACTCACCCGTCGCCAAGTAACGCGCTGACGAACCACGAATGACAGGAAGTCACACGATTCGGGGCCGAGGCATCCATCTGCGCCTGCTCTGGATTCGTGTGAGTTCGTGTTCCTTCGTGGTTCAAACTTAATTGTCCCTCTGCAATGAACGCTCACCTCAAACCCCTCCTCATCGCTGCCGTGTTGTTCGCACCGGCGGCCTCGTTTGCCCAGCAGGCCAACGTGAACCTCGACTGGAATCCGCAACGGAACGCGGAAAACCTGATTCCGTTTAGCGCTCCGCTGAATTCGCCCGAGGTCCACGACGACCGCACGGTCACGTTTCGCGTGAAGGCGCCCGCAGCGCAGAAAGTCGAACTCAACGGCGCTGTATTGGTGGCAGTAGGACGCAACTGGGGCGAGACGCTGCCGTTCACCAAAGGTGAGGACGGCATTTGGACGCTCAAAATCGGACCGCTGCGTCCCGACATGTATGCTTACCTGATCCGTATCGACGGCGTCCAAGTCGCGGATCCGAGCAACACGCAGGCGGCGTTTACCGGCATGCCGCCTTATAGCCAGCTCATCGTGCATGGCGACGGTCCTGCGTATTACGATGCGCGCAATGTCCCGCACGGCGCGATCACGCGGCACATTTATCGCTCGGACGTCACCGACGGCGAACGCGATCTCTACGTTTACACGCCGCCGGGTTACGACCGTTCGAAAACGTATCCCGTGCTCTATCTCGTCGGCGGCAGCGGCGAATTGCCGCACAACTGGATCTACGACGGACGCGTGAACTTAATCATGGACAACCTGCTCGCCGAGAAAAAGGCGGAGCCGATGGTGATCGTGATCCCGAACAATCAAGTCGTGCATCGGAATCACCCGAAGCACGTGGAGCTCACGTTCGAAAAGTTCGAAGCCGAGCTTCGGCAGCACGTGATCCCGCTCGTCGAGCGCGAGTATTCTGTCCGGCGCGACCCGAAAGGCCGGGCGCTGTCGGGTCTTTCGATGGGTGGGCGCCATACGATGTTCGTCGGGTTCAACTCCCTCGATCTCTTCGCGAATTTCGGCGTCCTGAGCGCGGGCGATTCCGACACCGAGAAATCGTTCGCCACCTTCCTCAATACGCCCGACGTCAACGCGAAGATCGACTATCTCTTCGTCGGTCTCGGGACGGTCGAAGCGGCGGGACGGTTCGGCGAGCGCAGCGAGAATCTCCGGCAGGCGCTCGAGAAGCATGGGATCGAGCACGAGTATTATGTTGGCGGATACGGCGGCCACGATTGGTCGACCTGGCGGCATCTGCTCCACGAGCGTTTTCTGCCGAATCTTTGGCGCCAGCGCTGACCTTGTTCCGACCATGAAGCTCAAGCCTCTCGCTCTGTTCGCGGCGGTTGCTGCGACCATGTTTGCTCAATCGCCGGCGCCTGCGCCGGTCCCGACCGAATCCGGCCGCGTGCAAGGCGTCGTTGAAAACGATCTCACCGTTTATCGCGGCATTCCTTTCGCCGCGCCGCCTGTCGGCGAACTCCGCTGGCGCGCGCCGCAGCCGGCGGCGAAATGGGACGGCGTGCGCGAAACCGTCGCGTTTGCGCCCGATCCTTATCAAGGCGACGGCAAGGGGCACGTGAGCGAGGACTGCCTTTACTTGAATATCTGGACGCCTGCGAAGTCGGCGGACGAGCGCGTGCCAGTGCTCGTTTGGATCTATGGCGGCGGATTTTCGTTCGGCTCGAATTCGACGCCCACGCACAATGGCGAGCATCTCGCGCGCAAAGGCGTCGTGCTGGTCACCATCAATTATCGCGTCGGCCCGCTGGGATTCCTCGCGCATCCGGAGCTGAGCGCCGAATCGCCGCACAAGGTTTCCGGCAACTATGGCTTGCAGGACATGATCGCGGGTCTGCGCTGGGTGAAGAACAACATCGCGGCGTTCGGCGGCGATCCGGACCGCGTAACGATCTTCGGGGAATCCGCCGGAGGCATCGCGGTGAGCATGCTCTGCGCGTCTCCGGAGGCGAAAGGACTCTTTCACGGCGCGATTTCGCAAAGCGGCGGCTCGTTCGGGCCGACGCGTCCGACGACTTATCCCGGGGAAAACATGCGGACGCTCGCGCAGGCCGAACAATCCGGCGTGGCGTATGTGCAGAAGGCCGGCGTGGCGTCGATCGCGGAGCTGCGCAAAGTGGCGCCGGACAAGTTGCCGGCCGGGTGGGGGAGTGGCGCGGCGTGGCCGATCGTCGACGGATGGATCATTCCCGATGACCAGCACAAGCTGTATTCGGCGGGGAATTATAACGACGTGCCGATTCTCGTCGGCTACAACTCCGACGAAGGCCTGAGCTTTGCGCGCGACAAAGACGCGGCGGAATACGCGGCCAACGTGAAGAAGCGCTACGGCCCGTTCGCCGGGCGATTGATGGCGGCGTATCCACCGGACGGTGATCGCGTGACGAAGACCGCGCGCGATCTCATGCGCGATGCGGCGTTTGGCTGGCAGACCTGGAGCTGGGCGAGACTGCAGGCGCGCACGGGGAAATCTGACGTGTTCTACTATTATTTCGACCAGCATCCCGAGCGCGCGCCCGGCTCGCCGCAGTCCGATCACGGCATGCCGCATGGCGTGGACGTGCCGTATGTTTTTCAAACGCTCGAGCGCGACAAAGCGGAAATCACCGCGGACGACCTCGCGATGTCGGAGATCGTTGCGACTTACTGGACAAACTTCGCGAAGCGTGCCGATCCGAATGGCCCTGGCGTGCCGGTGTGGCCGCGATTCACCGAGCGCGACGGAAAGGTGATGCATTTCCGCAACGGTGCGTTCGTCGGTGCCCTGCCGAGTGAGAAGAGTCTCGAAGTGCTCGACGAGTATTTCGCTTGGCGCCGCACGCCGGAAGGCGCGGCCTGGGCGGATTGAGCGCCGATGAGAACCGCGATTTGCCGCTCAAGCCTCCTGCCGCCGATAGCGCGTCGACGCGAATTCTAGACTCCGCCACGAACTTACATCAGAGTGCGAGCATGACGTTTTTGCGTGCCGCTTCCGCGTTTCTCGTGGTCGGGCTGACCATCGGAGTGCCGGCTGCCGCCGGGTTCAGCCTGTTTTCGAATACGTGGGGCGATGTGATCGTGGCGACGGACACGACGCCGGAAGGACGCAAGCTGGAACCGCCGAGTCCGGATCGTCCGGTCTATTATCTCGGTCGTTCTCTTGGAGCGAAGCTGGGGTCGTTGCGTGGGGATAAGCTGCCCGACGAGGAGGAGATGACCCGTTTCGTGGCGAAGGTGCTCGCGAAGCAAGGGTATCGCGGCGCGCGCCCGGGGGTGAATGAACCGACGCTCTATCTCGTCGTGCAATGGGGCTATCTTCAGCCCTCCAGCGGCGATCTCTTGTGGTTCCTCGGCTATAATCCCGATCAGGATATCGCAGCGCCGAGTTTTCCCGGCCTGCTTGGACCCGAAGTGTGGCGCCGAGGTTTTCGTTCGCGCACGATCCAAGCGGTGCTCGATGGCGCGACCAGTGCGAACTACGGGATCATCGTGACGGCGTTCGACTACAAATCGGCGAGCACGCCCGAGCCGGTCATCTATTGGCAAACGCGCATCGCGCTCCCCGCGAATGGGAAATCGATGGCGGCGGCGCTCCCGGCGATGCTGGTGGCGGCCGGCCCGCAGATTGGGCGGATGTCCGAGTCTCCCGTGTTACTCAACGCCGACGAGGCCCGGCAAGGCGTGGTCGAGATGGGCGATCTCGAGGTGCTCGGTTTCGAACCGGGTCACGCACCGCAAGATACCCGACCGACTCGCGACTAGTATCCCGTAACAGCTATAATTGCGGATAGAGGCGAGTGAGTTTGATTCGTGCGTCAACCGCGGTGAAGCGCCAGTTCACCGGTGCGCCGCGAGTGTTGCGGTCGGATTGCCAGGCGGCGATTT
>JAFAAS010000123.1 GCA_023426435.1 Verrucomicrobiota bacterium
GTGGGTGTCGGCGGAGGTGTAGGGTGCGGATGAAACGGGAGATTGGAGCAGATCGCGGTAGCGGCGGGCTTCGTATTGGGGCTGCCAGAGGTAGAGGGCGCCGGTGATGGCGAGGAAGGTGGCAAACGGTGCGACGAGCAGGCCGGCGAAGAAGTGCCAGCGCCAGACGGCGCGGTAGAAGGCGGACGGCGCGGGAGGTGGGGAGGGAGGCGGGAGCATGGAGGAGGGGAGCGGTTCTGAGCACCCCCCGCCCTTCGGACACCTCTCTGGTAGAAGGGACTTCGGCGGGGGAGGTGCGTGGTGGTGCGGGGGAGTTTGAGAGGGCGGGAGAGCGGCGGGTTGGGGACAACCCGCCCTACCTTTCACCAGCGGTATTCGAGGCCGGCGTAGAGGGAGCGGGCGTCTCCGGGGAGGAATTGGGGTTGATCGGTGCCGTTGGCGGATTCGATTACGCCGGTGGTGGCGGCGTAGTTTTTGTTGAATACGTTGCGCGCTTCGAGGAAGCAGGCGATGCCGCGCGAAGGGCGATAGCCGCAGCGGAAGCCGGCGATGGCGTAGGCGTCGGCGGCGAACGTGTTGCGGAAATCGATGTAGGTTTTTTTTGGACACCACTCGAAGGTGGGACCGGCGTAGAAGTGGGAGGCGGTTTCCCAGGTGAGTTCGCCGCGGATGAGGTGGGGCGGGAGGCCGGCGAGGGTGTTGTTGGCGTAGAGCGGGTCGGCGTCGAAACGGAAGTCGCCGTAAGTCCACGCGGCGCGGAGGACGAGGCGGCGGGCGGGAGGCGAGGCGATGTTCCAAGAGGTGGCGAGAAGGTCGAGTTCGGCGGCGAGTTCGAGGCCTTGGTGGATTGTGTCGCGGGCGTTGATCGTGGCGGCGGGAGTGGCGGGATTGTTGTCGTGGTCGAGGGCGAGGAGCTCGTGATCGAGGGCCGCGTGGTAGAACGAAAGATCCCAGCGGAGAGGGCCGTGAGTGCCGCGGGTGCCGAGTTCGAAGGTGGTGGCGGTTTGGGCGTGGCGGGCGGTGTTGAGGGTGAGCGTTTCGCTGAAAGAAGGCGGTTCGTAGCTGGAGGAGACGTTGGTGTAGAATTGGAGGGTTCGGGTGTCGTAGCGGAGGCCGAGCTTTGGCATCACGCGTTGGTAGTTCAGGGTGTAGTCGGGGGTGGCGCCGAAGGTTGAGTCGTTCTCGCGTCGGTTGGCGGCGGCGCTGAGTCCGAGGACAACGGTGAGGCTGCGGGCGAAGGTGAGCTGGTCTTCGAGGAAGGCTTCGAGGTTGGTGGCGGTTTGGGTGGCGGAGGAAACGAGGGTGGTGCGGCGGCCGGCGGTGTTGGTGTAGTTGGCGGCTTGGATTTCGCCGCGGTTGAAGAGGAGGCCGGCGCGGAGGCGATGATCGTGATCGGCGAGTTGGCTGGAGTGGGTGACGGAGGCGCCGAGGAGGACGTCGTTGGAGAGTTGGTCGATGACCTGAAAGATCGGGTGATCGAGATCCTTGTAGCTCCAGGCGGCGGTGAAGTTCCACGTCGTGTCGTCGGTGCGGACGGTGGTTTTGCTGGCGAGCCGGAGAAGGTCGAAGTCGCGTTTTTGGTGAAGAGATAGGTTGGCGAGGTTGGCTTGGGAAGGGTTGGAGCGGAGCTGGGCTTTGGTGAGGTTACCGGGGAGTTCGGAGTCGGTGCGAACGGCGGTGAAGAAGAGACGCGTCTCGGCGGTGGAGGAGTGGCGGAGGCCGAAATTGGAGAAGAGGCGGTGGTTTTCCTGACGGGCGTGGTCGCGGAAGCTGTCTTGAGAGGAGCAGGTGAAGGAGGCGTAAGCGTCGAGATGGTTGTGGACGCCGCCGACGGCGAGGCCGGCGCGGGTGTAGTTCCAGGAGCCGAGCTCGAGGCGGGCGAAGTAAGGAGGATCGAGGCGACCGGTGCGCGAGACGTAGTCGATGGCGCCGCCGAGGGTGGAAGCACCGAGCGCGAGGGCGTTGGCGCCGCGCCAGACGCTGACGTGGGCGGCGGCGAGTGGTTCGATGGCTTGCATGTCGAAACCGCCGTCGGCGAGGTTGAGCGGGATGCCGTCCTGGAGGATGCGGAGACCGCGACCGTGGAAGGTGCGTTGGAGGCCGGAGCCGCGGATGGAGAGCCGGGCTTCGTCGGAGCCGAAGCGGGATTGGGTGATGACGCCGGGGGAAAGGAAAAACGTGTCTTCGAGGGTGGACGCGCGGCCGCGGAGGAAGCGGGCGGCGTCGACGAGCTCGGTGGCGCCGGGGGTGAGACGGAGTTCGGCGGCGGTGGCGGCGAAAGTGTGGACGGTGAGGCTCGGCGTGCGTTCGGCGGTGACGTCGAGCGGGGCGAGTTGAACGAGTGGCTCGGCGGCGGTGAGAGCGAGAGGAAGGAGGAGAAGGAAGGAAGGGGAAAATTTCATGGGAGGCGGATTTGCGGGTGGGCGCGCGGATATGAGCGCGCGGGTGCGCGGAGTCGCGGGTGGGCGCGAAGTCAGGGAGTTTGCGCGCGGGAAACGGCGGGGTCGGGAGACCCCGCCCTGCACGGGGCGGCGCGGTTTAGGCGAAGCGCGGCGGGGGAACGGGCGGGGCGGCGCGTTCGGAGACGGGAACCGTTGAAGGGTCGAAGATCCTGGAAAGGAAAGAAGGTGCGGCGATGACGGGCGCGGGAACGGGGGAGAAGACGAGAAGGACTTTGCCGTCGAGCTTGCCGCCGGGGATGGCGGCGGGGTCGGACTCTTGTTTCGCGGTCGCGACGGCGGAGCAAACGCCGCACATGTTTTCCGGGGTGAAAGTGAGCCGGATGGCTTCGGCGAGCGGGACGGTTTGCGAGTAGCTCGCGATCATGCGGCCCCAGGCGAACGTCTGGACCAAATCCCAGTGGCTGCCGGTGGCGAGGAGCCACGCGGTCAGCGTGAGGATGAGGGAAATGCGACGGCGCATGAACGTGCGAAGGTGTCGCGAACGAATGCGGGCGGCGCGGGGGCGCAAGCGTTTAGTGGGCGAGGGCCGGAGTGAATAAGTAACGAAATGGTGCGAGGGCGTGCGCGAGGCGGCTCGCCGGGACGGCGGGCTCCACCGGTTTAGCGGGCGGTGCGGAGTTGGACGGCGTCGATGAGGCGGTCCTGGGCGAGGATGTCGGTGGCGACGATGAGTTTGTCGCCCGAGGCGATTCGCCCGGCGTGGCGCAGGAGGGAGACGGCGTTTTCGATGGTGACGTTCGGGTCGCTGTCGAAGTGGAGTTGAAACGGTTCGACGGCGCGGAGGATGCGGAGCTGGCGCAGGAGTTGGACGTGCGGTGTGAACGCGAAGATCGGGGCGGCGTTGGGGCGGAGGGCGGCGAGGCCGTGGGCCATGAAGCCGTGGCGGGTGAAGGTGAGGATTTTCGAGTGCGGCATCTCGTTGGCGAGGACGACGGCGGAGTGGAGGAGCTTCATTTTCTCGGTGGAGAAGACGAAGGCCTCTTCGCGGTTGGAGTCGTTTTCGGCTTCGATGCGGCGGGAGATCTTGTCGAGCATCTGGACGCATTCCAACGGGTATTTGCCGACGGTGGTTTCGCCGGACAGCATGACGCAGTCGGCGCGTTCGTAAACGGCGTTGGCGACGTCGGTGATTTCGGCGCGGGTGGGCACGGGCTGCGAGATCATCGATTCGAGCATGTGCGTGGCGACGATGACGGGGCGGCCTTGAGCGAGGCAGGCGCGGACGGCGCGGCGTTGGATGACGGGCAGATCTTCGAACGGGCACTCGATGCCGAGGTCGCCGCGGGCGACCATGAGGCCGTCGCAGGCGTGGACGATTTCGTCGAGGTTGGAGATGGCGGATTGGTCCTCGATCTTGGCGATGATGCGGGCGCGCGAGTTGTGCGTGTGGAGGAAGCCGCGGAGATCGTCGATGTCCTTGGCCTCGCGAACGAAGGAAAGTGCGACGAAGTCGATGCCCTCTTCGATGCCGACGAGGGTGTCGGCGCGGTCTTTTTCGGTGAACGAAGGGAGGTTCACGCGGACGCCGGGGAGATTGATGTGGCGGCGGGAGCTGAGCTGGCCGGGGATGAGCACGCGGCAGCGGATGTGGGCGGCGTCTTTTTCGAGGACCTCGAGGCGGATGAGGCCGTTGTCGACGAGGACGGTGTCGCCGACCTTGATGTCGTTGACGAGGTCGCGGTAGTTGACGTCGACGGAGCGGACCTCGTGGGCGATGTCGCCGGCGGCGGCGGGTTGGACGGTGAAGTCGAAGATTTCGCCGGGTTTGAGATCGATGGGGTTGGCGACGTCGCCGGTGCGGATTTCGGGACCCTTGATGTCCATCATGATGCCGACCTCGCGGCCGACCCGTGTGCTGATTTCTCGGATACGGCGGATGATGGTGCGGGTCCAGTCGTGTTTCGCGTGCGCCATGTTGAGGCGGACGATGTCGGCGCCGCCGGCGATGAGCTTCTCGAGCATGGCCTCGCTTTCGGTGGCGGGACCGAGCGTGAAAATGATCTTGGTGCGGCGAAACGGATCGGCGGGAACGGTCATAGGCGAAGGATTTTGCAAAACGGCGTGAGACGGTCCGGCAACGGGATCGCGGGTCACGCTGTAGACTGGAGGAAGAGCATGGAAAAATCGGCCGGGTGATTGAGCGGGAGAGGAGCGGCGGAGGGCAAGGGCGGGGCGTGTGCGTTTTGTGGGAAAGGATGGGCGCGGTTTGTGACGGGGGCGAACCGTGGGTGGTTGGACGGTGAGGTGGTGGCGGGCGGGGGGTGGGGAAGTGGGCGTTGTTGAGAAGAGGTGGCGTTGCGGCTCACCGGGACGGTTCGCCCTACCCTCGAGCGGAGAATTTCCGTGCGGGCGATGGCGGAGCGGCTAGAACGCCGGGCCCATGAGTTTTTCCGCCGGTGCTCGAGACGGTGGACCAGTGGTTTCCGCGTTATCTGCAGGAGGTGCAGCACATCGATTTGGATTCGGGGCTGTTTTTGACGGTGGTGTTTCTGATTCCGTTTGTGGCGTCGACGGGATCGTTCGTGTCGGGGATCGTGTCGGATGTATTTTTCGCGGGCCGGCGGGCGCCGGTGGCGGCGGCGATTTACTGTTTGGAGATGCTGGTGATTTTGGCGGCGTCGCAGGTGAGCGGGCCGGTGGCGATCGCGACGGCGTTTGTGGCGATCGCGTTTACGGTGAATTCGACGCATTCGCTGCTCGGGCCGGCGGCGGCGATGGATATTGGAGGGCGGAAAGCGGCGGCGTTCGCGTCGGGGTGTATCAATTCGTTTCAGTATATCGGCGCGGGGGTCGCGATGCAGATCCTGGGGCGGTTGTTGGATCGGACGGGCTACCAGTATTTCTTTTATTTCATGATCCCGTGGGCGGCGGTGGGGGCGGTGCTGATGTTTTCGATGGCGAAGCAGAAAGA
>JAFAAS010000129.1 GCA_023426435.1 Verrucomicrobiota bacterium
CGGGAGCGGTTTAGACTACGAGGGCGGAGGTGCGGACTTGAAAGGGGCCGCCGTGAGGGAAGCGTTGCGGGCGTTCGCCGGGGAGATGCAATTCGACGGGAATGCCGCGAGGGGTTTCGGCTTCGAAGGTCAGCTGCTTTTCTTCGCGCCGCCATGATACGGTGATGCGACCGACGGGTGTTTCCATGGAACCGCGAGCCCACGTGAGGCCATCGCAGTGCGGAGCGAGATGGATGCCGGCCCAGCCGGGGGCGGCGGGGCGAATACCGAGCACGGTGGAGAGGAAATCGACGGCGACCCAGGAACTCCAGGCGTGGCAGTCGCTGCGGGTGGGGTTCGAATATTCCCACCAGGTGGTCGTGTGGTGCGCGATCATGTCGCGCCACGGCTGCAGCAGCTTGGTGTGGAACTCGGCGTAGTGGTTGGTCGCCTCGAGCGCGCGGGCGACGTAGAACGATTGCATGTGGCCGGCGGGCAGCAGATCCGGATCGCTCAACAGGCGGGCGAAGATGCGGGCGCGTTGTTCCTCGGTGGCCGCTCCTGAGACGATGGCGGCGGATTGGGTGTGTTGCGAAGTGCGGTCTTCGAGGCGATCCGGACCTTCGAGGAAAAGGCCGCGTTGCTCGTCCCACGCTTCGCGTTGCACCGCGGTGCGGAGATAATCGGGCAGCGCGCGCCAGCGATCGGCATCGCGCGAGGAGCCGGCTTCTTCGTGCAGCCGAATGGCGGCGACGAGCCCTTGGATGTAGAGACAGGTGAGATACGTCGATTCGCCGGCCACGACGGCGGGCGGCTCGCCGCGAAGCCACTCGGGCGCGCGATCGACGGCGTTCCAGCGCGGCACTTCGCCGACAAAGCCGTCGGGGCGCAGGCGATTGCGGAAATAAACAAGAATGCCGTCGACGGCGGGCAGACACGAGCGGACGAAGGCGGCGTCGCGGTGCCCGACCCAGCGCCAGTAATCTTCGAGCATGAAGATCCAATGCAGGCAGAAGAAGGGAATCGTCTGGCGGTGGATCGAAGGCACCCGCGCGCCGATCAAACCTTCGGCGTTGAGCGAATCGCGGAAAAGACGGATGCAACGGCGCGCGAGGCGGTATTCGTTGGCCAGATACAAGCTGCCCAGGGCCTGCAGCCGCGCATCCGCGATGTAGTTGAGTTGTTCGAAATAGGGGCAGTCTTCGTAGGTTTCGTGGGCGCAGAGTTGCAGCGTGCGCCAGCTGACCGACCACATCGCGGCGCTCTGGGGATCGGAGGATTGGTAGCTGGCGAGAAGATTCTGCGGATAGATGCAACGACGGTAGGTGGCGTCGACCAACTCGCAGGCGGCGGGGCCGGGAAGCACCTCGATTTTGACGAACCAGAACGTGCGCCAGTGAAACGGCTCAAAGCAGTCGCCGCGTCCGGAGAGCACGACGGTGTCGCGATAACCGTGAGGTTCGCCCGCAAGGTCGTCGCGCACGCGTTTTTGCCAGACGCGAGCGCCCTGCACCTCGGTCCATGTTCCCAACGCCTCGGCATAGGTGATGCGAACCTCGCGGTCGCGGCCGTTACGGAATTGGAATTGTGGATACGCGGTGGTCAGTTCGCCGGCGTCGAGGACGATCGTTCCTCCGGCCCCGGCGGGAATGGTCCAGCCTGCCGGAGGGTCGCCGAAAGCGTGAGGTTCGACGCGATGATCGCGCAGCGTGCGGACGAAACGATGCGGTTCCTCGGTGAGCGCGGGAATGTCGCGCGGGAACAAGGTGTGGAGATCGGCGACGCCCCACGTGGTGCCTTGGTTCAGAGGTTGGCCGGAACGAAGGGCGGGTGACCAGGCGCGATCGTCGTAATCGAGATCGATCCAGTCCTCGCCATCGCACAGGCGCAGATCGACCCGTTCGGTGTGGTTGAGGAAGTGGTGTGCGTTTCCATGATACGCCGTGGTGTCAGGCGAGATGGATTGATCGAGTCGCGCGCGCCACTGTCCCGGCGTGTCGAGGGCGGGGAAATCGGGAACGCTGAGCAGGAAGCCGGGAAGCGGGCTGTGGACTTCGCTCGTCGGGGCGTTGATGCCGAACCAGCGCACCTCGGCGGCGAGGATGTTGCGGCCGGGACGGAGGTGCGGCGCGAGATCGTAGGTTTCGAAGTGGTAGTGATCGAGCGTGCCCTTGAGCGGGCCGCGGCCGAGCAAGTGGCCGTTCAGCAGCAGCCGGTAGCGGCTATCGGCGGTGACGTGGGCGAGGAGTTGAGCCGGGACGACGTCGACCTCGAACGTGAGTCGGAAATGGCAGACGGTGAGACCGTGTCCTCCGCGTTCTTGGGACCAGGCGAAAGCGCCGTCCCAGTTTAACGGGCGATCGATCAGGACGAGTGACATGAGATTCAGGGCGGGTGAACATCGGCTGCCGGCGGACGAATGGGGACGTTTCGTCGCGTTCGAGCCGGTCCTGCGCAACGGCGTGCCAGGGCGGATACGCGTGACCGGACTGCGGGAGGATCGTTAGCTGCCGCGTCGGTCGATTGACAAGCCGCGGAGTTGGCGGGCGTTGTCATCCCGGTGAATCTGTGCGCTTTCACCCGTGAAAGCAGTGGAAAACCGGGCTTGGATGCTCCGTCGGCAGCGGGCGGGGAGGGGCCCCGCGGCGGCAACGTAACGGCGACGATTTTGGGGACGTGCGGACCGGCGACGCCGCCTCGCGGGCGCGGGCGGAGTTTTCTACCCCGCGTCAGTCAACGATGCACCGATGCAAATGTCGTGCTCCACGGGTGGTCAGCCTGATCTTATGCCATTATGCGGCTTCTCGTGATTGTCGGGTCGTTGATGGCGGGCTGCGCCGGTGCGGCGGAGAGTGTGGCGCGGGAGAAGGAGGGCGAATGGCGGCAGCTTTTCAACGGGCGGGACCTGAGCGGCTGGGAGACGTATCTCGCGAAGCCCGACAAGACCGTGACATTCCGCGGCGAGAGCCGGGACGCGAAAGGGGAGCACCGTTCGGCGCTCGGTCATGCGAACGATCCCACGGGCGTTTTTACTGTGGTGCAGTTGGATGGCCGCAACGTCGTGCGCATCAGCGGCGAGATTTTCGGGACGCTCACGACCCTGGAGGAGTTCGAAAACTATCACGTTCGTCTCGTGATGCGCTGGGGGAAAAAGAAGTGGGCACCGCGCGAGGAGCGCGTGCGCGACAGCGGAATCCTGTATCACGCGTTTGGGCCGCAGTCGCCGACGAGGGCGTGGCTGTCGTCGTTCGAGCTCCAGATCCAGGAAAAGGACTTCGGCGACTTCTACGCCGTTGGAACGCGCGCGGCGATCCGCTCGCGGCGGGTGGACGACAAGCTCTCGATCTACGATCCGGCCGGTGAATTGCAGATTTTCGGGCCTGGTGCCCCGCGCCGCTGTATCCGGCTGCGCGATACCGAACGCCCGCACGGCGATTGGAACGTCGTCGAAGTGATCTGCGAGGGCGACCGGAGTTGGCACATCGTGAACGGGGAAGTGGTGATGCGGCTCGAACGACTCGAGATTCCGGATGGCGATGTCTGGCGCAAGGCGTCGAGCGGCCGCATCCAGTTGCAATCCGAGGGCGCGGAATGGTTTCTCGCGAAGATCGAAATCCGGGCGCTCCGGCCCGATGAGGATCCGGAAGAAACGGCGAACGCGCGGGGCTCTTCGACAGAGCGTCGTTGAGTTGTCCTGCCCGCGAGGATACATGCGCGGGAGAGTCAACGATTGACCCTTGGCGAAGTTGTTCCGTTGGTCGCGCGTCGACTAGGGCCTGTTAACACTATTGCTCTGATTGGCATAATGTGCAGACAGGGGGAGATGGAACTGACCGAGGAGCATTTGCGACGAATCCAGGAGAGTTTGCCGGTGGAGCGAGGGAACGTGAGCATGG
>JAFAAS010000033.1 GCA_023426435.1 Verrucomicrobiota bacterium
GAGTGAAAGTGGGAGGGGAGGGGAGGGCGAGGGGGCGGAGGCTGAGAAAGAGAAAGGACGAAAGAGAAAGAGGGGGAGCAAGGGATGCGCAGGGTGGCCGGGGGAAGCGAGGGGCGGAGTATTAGCAGAATGTTTGATGGTGAATGAAAGTGCCCGGGTGGTTGAAGGGGCGGGGCCGAAGGGTAGCGTGGGTGGTGTCGGAGATTCGAAAGGAGGCTGTTGTGAGTGCGATCAAGATACACTTGGAACAAGCGGAGCGTGACGCGGTAGTCCGTTTCGCCGAGGAGATCGGAGTGTCGGCCGAGGATGTCGCGTATGCGGCGCTGAACCGATTGATGATGCGAGCGGAAGATCCGGAGTTGCGGCGCGATATTTGGGAGACGCGCGACTGGCGGAAGGACAACCTGCCGCTGTGGAGCGATTCGGCGTGTTCCGTGCATGCCTACGAAGGCAAGCCGGATGCGGAGCCGGAGCGGTGTCGGAAGTGGATGTAGGGGTTAGGACCGCGGGCGAAAAACGCGCAAGAGGACGAGGAGCCCTCGCTCAGGCTCGCTGCTACGGTCGGGGCGGCTTGAGCGCCGTGCTGTCGGGTGTCGCATATGCGACACCTGAGCGCACTGGCGGGGCGGAGGGGCTCCGCGGGGTTGCTGGCTAGGCGAGGGCGGCGTGGAGGATTTCGGCGGGGTGGAGGGCGCGGCGGGAGGTGGCGTCTTTGATTTGGTGGCGGCAGCTGGTTCCCGGGGCGGCGATGAGTGTATCCGCGGAAGCAGCACGCACGGCGGGGAAGAGGACGAGTTCGCCGATCTGTTGGGAGATTTCGAAGTGTTCGGCTTCGTAGCCGAAGGAGCCGGCCATGCCGCAGCAGCCGGACGGGATGATTTCGACTTTGTAGTTGGCGGGGAGTTGCAGGGCTTTGACGGCGGGCGTGAGCGAGGAGAGCGCTTTTTGGTGACAGTGGCCGTGGAGCTTGATCGTGCGCGCGGCGGTGGTGAAGGAGGCGGAGGTGATGCGGCGGGCGTCGGCTTCGCGGGCGATGAATTCTTCGAAGAGGAAAGTGCGTTGGGAGAGCGCGCGGGCGGCGGGGCGGAGATTGGGCGGGACGAGGTCGGGGAATTCGTCGCGGAAGCCGAGGATGGCGGACGGCTCGATGCCGATGAGCGGGGCGTCGTCGGTGATGACGGGGGAGAGGAGTTCGATGTTGCGCGTGGCGAGGTGGCGGGCGTCGCGAAGGAAGCCTTTGGAGAATTGGGCGCGGGCGCTGTCGACGTGTTGTGGGATGACGACCTCGTAGCCGAGACGTTCGAGGAGTTGGATGGCGGCGATGCCGATGGGGGCGTCGTGGAAGTTGGTGAATTCGTCGGCGAAGAGGTGGACGCGGCGGGCGGCGGGGGCGGGAGACCCCGCCCTACAATGGGTGGCGTGCCATTGGCGGAGGGTGGTGGGCGGGAGCGTGGGGAGGGAGCGTTGCGCGGCGAAACCGGAGAGGCGTTTGAGGAGGGGGGCGGTGAGCGAAGAGGTGACGATTAAGTTGTGGAGTGACGGGGCGAGGGCGCCGAGGGAGGAGAGGCGGGAGAAGTTGGCGATGAGGCGGGAGCGGAAGGAGGCGCCGCGGGCGTCGTGGAAGTGCTGCTGCCATTCGGCTTTGAGGCGGGCCATGTCGACGTTGGCGGGGCATTCGGATTTGCAGCCCTTGCAGGAGATGCAGAGCTCCATCACCTCGGCGATTTCGTCGCGGTTCCATGGGTTGGACGGATCGTGCGGGTAGGTGAGGAGGTGGCGGAGCATGTTGGCGCGGGCGCGTGTAGTGTCTTTTTCGTTACGCGTGGCCATGTAGCTCGGGCACATGGTGCCGCCCATGAGGTGGGATTTGCGGCAGTCGCCGGAGCCGCTGCAGCGGTCGGCGGCGCGGACGATGCCCTCGGTGGCGGTGAAATCGAAGAACGTCGGATAGTCGGGCGAGGGCGTGTCGGGGCTGTTGCGCAGCGAGGTGTCCATCGGCGGCGCGTCGATGATTTTGCCCGGGTTGAGGATGTTGTGCGGATCAAAGGCGAGCTTCGTGCGGCGGAGGAGTTCGTAGCAGGCGTCGCCGACCATGAAGCGGACGAATTCGCCGCGGAGGCGGCCGTCGCCGTGTTCGCCGCTGAGGGAGCCGCGGTATTTTTTGACGAGGGCGGCGACGTCGGTGGCGACGTCGCGAAACAGTTTCAGGCCCTCGGGGGTTTTGAGGTTGAAGAGCGGGCGGGTGTGGAGCTCGCCGGTGCCGGCGTGGCCGTAGTAAACGCACTCGATGTTGTGTTTGTCGCGCATGAGGGCGTCGAACTCCTCGATGTAGCGCGGGAGATCGGCGGGGGCGACGGCGGTGTCTTCGACGTTTTCGCGCGGTTTGGCGTCGCCGGGGACGTTGTTCATGATGCCCTGGCCGGCGCGGCGGAGGTCCCAGACGCGTTCGACATCGGCGTCCCAGAGAGTTGGATACGCGTAGCCGAGGCCGGCGGCGCGCATGTCGGCGGCGATGGCGTCAAGGGTGGCGGCGGTTTCGGCGCGGGTAGGGCGGCGGATTTCGATGACCATGATGCCGCCGGGGTCGCCTTGGACGAAGAAGCGGTTGCGCGATTGTTCGATGTTGAGCCGGGTGCATTCGAGCACGGGGCGGTCGATGAGCTCGGCGGCGCTGGGGCGGTAGGGCAGCGCGAGGAGCATGGCGCGAAGGGCTTCGTTGACGGAGTGGAAGTGCGCGCAGAGGAGGGCGGGCGGCGGCGGGATGGGGTCGCAGGTGAGCTCGAATTCGACGCCGACAAAAAGCGTGCCCTCGGAGCCGGCGATGAGGCGGCAGAGGTTGAAAGGTTGGTCGGAAGTGGGATCGAAGACGGCGCAGTCCATGAGGAGATCGAGCGCGTAGCCGGTGTTGCGGCGCGGGATCTCGGGTTTGGGGAAGTTGTCGCGGATGAGCTGGCGGTTGGACGCGGAGGAGAGGAGGTCGCGGATTTCGCGGTAGATGCGGGTTTCGAGGGAATCGGGGCCGTTGCACTTGGCGGCGAATTCGTTGCGCGTGAGCGGGCCGAAGGTGACTTCGGAACCGTCGGAGAGGAAACCGCGGGCGGAGACGAGGTGGTCGCGGGTGGAGCCGTAAACGATGGAGTTGGAGCCGCAGGAGTTGTTGCCGACCATGCCCCCGATCATGGCGCGGGTGGCGGTGGCGGTTTCGGGGCCGAAGAGGAGACCGTGGGGGCGGAGGGCGAGATTGAGCTCGTTGCGGACGACGCCGGGTTGGACGCGGACGCGGCGATGCGCGGCGTCGATGGAAATGATGCGATCCAGGTGTCGGCCGAGGTCGACGACGAGGCCGTTGCCGACAGTTTGTCCGGCGAGGGAGGTGCCGGCGGTGCGCGGGATGAAACCCAGGCGGTGGCGGGCGCAGAATTCGATGAGAGTGCGGACGTCGGCTTCGGTGCGCGGGAAGGCGACGGCGGCGGGGAGTTCCTGGTATTCGGAAGCGTCGGTCGCGTAGAGGATGCGGAGGGTGCGGCCGGTGTGGAGTTCGCCGGTGAGGCGGGCGGCGAG
>JAFAAS010000170.1 GCA_023426435.1 Verrucomicrobiota bacterium
CTCCCGCACTCCGCCCTTGCGCACCAACGACCTCGGCGCATCTTCACCGCCGCATGTCGCACACAACCCCTCCGTCCAACGACGTGGTGCACAGTGAGTCGTTTTTGCATTCGCTCATGCGCCGGCAACTCCGCCTCTCGATCGCCTGCGCCGCCGCCTTCCTCGTCGCCCTCCTCGGCCTACCCCTCCTGAACTACTTCGCGCCCGACCTCATGGCCACGCGCGTCGCCGGCTTCACGCTCTCCTGGCTGATCCTCGGCGTCCTCTTTTTCCCCCTCGTCTGGATCATCTCCTACATCTTCATCAAGCGCTCCATCGCGCTTGAGGAAGACGAAGTGAAATCCGTCCAACGCTAACCTCTTCCAGACGCCCCCATGCCTTCCCTTCCCCTCGCCCTCAGCTCTCAACTCTCATCCCTCCACTCTCAACTTCCCCTCGCCTTCCTCGACAACGTCGACCCGTGGATCTTCGCCTTCTCGTTCATCACGGTCGTCGTCACGATCGGGATGGGCTTTTGGTCCGCGAAAAAAGCCAAGACCGCCTCTGACTTCTTCGTCGCCGGCCGCTCCGTCTCCGTCGGCTGGAACGCCTCCGCCATCTCCGGCGAATACCTTTCCGCCGCTTCTTTCATGGGCGTCGCCGGCATGGTCATGTCCCAAGGCTATGACGCCCTCTGGTATCCCGTGTGCTACGCCTGTGGATACCTTTTCCTCCTGCTCTTCATCGCCGGCCCGCTCCGCCGCTTCGGCGCCTACACCATTCCCGACTTCGCCGAGGGCCGCTACGACTCGCCTCTCTTCCGCAAAATCGCCGTCTGCTTCGTTCTCTTCATCGGCTTCTTCTACACGATGCCGCAAATGAAGGGCGCCGGCGTCACCCTCGCCTACATTTTCCCCGGCATGCCCTACTGGGCCGGCGTCGTTCTCGTCGGCGCCGTCATCACCTTCAACGTCGCGATCGGCGGCATGAAGGGCATCACGCTCGTCCAAGCCTTCCAATATTGGATGAAGATGTTCGCGATCAGCGTCCCGATCTTCGTCCTCCTCTCCGTTTACGGTTTCTACAACCACCAGCTCTCGCTCAACACCGCCCCCGGCGAACAACCGGCCGCGATCGTCGCTCCGGCCAACATTGCCGACGACGCCGTCACCACGCGCCAACCTCTCCCCGACAAAGCCCCCCGCGACGAAACCTGGATCGCTCCTTTCGGCCCGCTCACCACCAAAGCCGTCAACGCCGCCGCCGCCATCCTCCCGGCCGAGGAACGCGCCGCCTACATCGCCGAGCACCAAAAACCCTACTCCCTCCTCTACACGTATTCGCTGATCATCGCGCTGGTCTGCGGCACCGCCGGACTCCCACACATCCTCGTCCGCTTCTACACCAATCCCGACGGCGCCGCCGCCAAGCGCACCACGATGTGGGTCATGATCCTCATCGGCATCTTCTACGTTTTCCCGCCCGTCTTCGGCGTCATCGGACGCAACTTCATGCCCGAGCTCTACGCCGGCGTCGGCGCCAAAGGCACCGACAAAGTCGTCCTCGAACTCCCCACCATCCTCGGCGCCAAATACGGCGTCCTCGGCTCGATCCTCAGCGGCATCACCTGCGCCGGCGCCTTCGCCGCGTTCATGAGCACATTCTCCGGCCTGCTCGTTTCCATGACCGGCGCGCTCGCGCACGACGTCTATGGCCGCATGCTCCGCCCCAATGCCCGCCAAGGCGAAAAACTCATCGCCTTCAAAGTCGCCGCCGTCCTCATCGGCGCCGTCGCGATCACGCTCGGCTGCTTCGTCGAGTATCTGGAAATCAACTTCATGGTCGGCCAGGCCTTCGCCATCGCCGCCGCCAGCTATTTCCCGCTGCTCTTCATGAGCGTCTGGTGGCGCGGCATGACCATGAAAGGCGCCGCCACCGGCATGCTCACCGGCGGCCTCCTCGCCCTCGCCGCCGCCGCGCTCACGAACTTCTCCACCCTCGCCCTCGACAAGGGCCCCATGGGCAAAGTCTTCGCCGCCTTCGCGCCGCTCAACGACTTCTGGGCGCACCACCCGCTGCTCCGCATCCTCGCCGAACAACCCGCCATCTGGGCCGTTCCGCTCGCGATCGTCCTCATGATCGTCGTCTCGAAACTCACCTCCCAACAAGTCCCCTCCGATGTCCGCATGAAAATGCTGGTCCTGCACGCCCCCGAAAAACTCGGCCTCAAGCAGGAATACATCCAGGAGCAATCCGCCGTCGGCGGACATTGAGGAAAGATCCAAGCTCCAGAGAACCCCCAAATCTCAAGCCCCAACCGCTTGAGTGGGAACTCGGTCTTTGAAGTTTGGAAGTTCTCTGGAGCTTGGTGCTTGGATCTTGGATCTTCCACCGCCGCTCCGCGGCGGTGGTCACTCGCTCTTCAACCCCCGCGTCATCAGCGCCCGCAGCGCCTCCGCCGGCTGCTTGCCCTCGAATAAGATCGCATGCGTCTGCGCCAAAATAGGCGCGTCGATCCCTTGCTGCACGCACAACTCGTGAAACGACTTCGTGGTCTTGTAGCCTTCCACGACACTTTTGCGCCCCTTCAACAACTCCGCGACCGCCTCCCCGCGGCCGACCTGTTCGCCGAAGTCCCGGTTGCGACTCCATGAGCCGTGACACGTCGCCACGAGATCCCCGAATCCGCTCAATCCATAAAACGTCTCCGCCCGCGCCCCGAGCCGCACGCCCACGCGCACCATCTCCGCCAGCGCCCGCGTCAGCAGCGCCGCCCGCGTGTTATCCCCGAGCTTCAATCCATCCGAGCAACCCGCCGCAATCGCATACACATTCTTCAAACACCCACCGATCTCCACGCCCGCCAGATCGTCGCTCGTATAAACCCGCAACGTCGGCCCGCTCAACGCCGCCTGCACCTCCTGCGCCGTCGCACCCACGTCCGTTACGCCGAGCACCATCGCCGCCGGTAATCCCCGCGCCACCTCCGCCGCATTCGTCGGCCCCGTCAACGAACCCGCGATCGGTTTTTTGAATACATCGCCGATCACTTCCGACGGACGCAGATGCGTCCCAAGTTCCAACCCCTTCGCCAGACTCGCCACGAGTTTGACGCTTTGTCCCTTCAACGCATCGCACACCCGCACACAGGTTTCTCTTAACGCCTGCGACGGACACGCCAGCAACACCACCTCCACCCCCGCCAGCGCCTTCTCCAAATCCGCCTCCACGCGCAAACCGTCCGGCAACGAAACTCCCGGCAAGTAATCCTCATTCTCCCGCATCACGCCGAGCTTCACCATCTGCTCCGCCCGCCGCGGCGCGAGCGTCACTTCCTGCCCGAGCCGCGCCAGATGCACCGCAAACGCGGTCCCCCAAGCCCCGGCTCCAACAACAACAAACCTCATGGCTCCACCACTAACCACGATTGGGGAAGAGGAGCACGGATTTTCTTGCTCCAAACATCGTCCCGCGAACCACGCCAAACACCCGAAAGCGCCCGTGCGTCTTTCGCGTCTGTTCGCGTGTTTCGCGGGCCAATTCGCCGCCTCCTCACTTCAAAAACGCCGGCACTTTCTCCCCCGCGATCATCTGCTCGAAGGTCTCGCGCGCATGGATCAGTTCGAAACTGCTCCCTTGCACCAACACCTCCGCCGCCAGGCCACGCGCGTTGTAGCGATTCGCCATCGCATAGCCATACGCCCCCGCGCTCATGAACGCCACCAGCTCGCCTTCTCCAACTTCCTGAATCTGCCGGTCCTTCGCGAAACAATCCCCGCTCTCGCAAATCGGCCCGACCACGTCCGCCACCAGCGCCCGCCGCGACGAATCGCGATGCAGCGGCACAATCTCGTGATAGCTGTCATACATCGCCGGACGCACCAGATCGTTCATCGCCGCATCGACGATGAGGAAGTTCTTGTTCGCTCCGCGCTTCAAATGCTCCACGCGCGCCAGCAACACACCCGCGTTGCCCACCATGAAGCGCCCATGCTCGAGCAGAATTTTCAACCCCAACGGCGCCAGCAACGGCGTCAACGCCTCGCCATACGTGTCCGGCGTCAACGGCCGCTGATCCGCCGGCAACGCATCCCACCACGCCTGTTGCCCGCTCGCCAAGGCATCCTTGTAAACGATGCCCATCCCGCCGCCGATCGAGTAATACGAAATCCCATACGTCGCCTTCAGCTCCGCCACAAAGGGCACCAGCTTCTTCACCGCCTCCACAAAGGGCCCGACCGAGGTCAGCTGCGACCCGATGTGCATCTGCACCCCTTTGATGTGAATGTTCTTCAGCTTCGCCGCCGCCTCATACGCCGCCGCCGCCGCCTTCAAGGGAATGCCGAACTTGTTGTCGCTCTTCCCCGTCGTGATCTTCGCATGCGTGTGCGCATCGACGTCCGGATTCACCCGGATCGCGATCGGCGCCTTCACCCCCAGCGTGCCCGCCACGTGATTGATCCGCGCCAGCTCCGGCTCGCTCTCCACGTGAAACGCGAAAATCCCATTCTCCAACGCCAGCTTGATCTCCGCCTCCGTCTTCCCCACGCCCGCGAACACACTCGTCTTCACATCCCCGCCCGCCGCAATCACGCGCCGGATCTCCCCGCCACTCACCAAATCGAACCCCGCACCGAGATTCGAAAACAACCGCAGGATCGCCAAGTTCGAATTCGCCTTCATCGCATAGCAGATCTGCAGGTCCAGCCCGCTCAGACTCTGCTTCAATCGAGAAAAATGATCCGAAATCGTCGATGCGCTGTAGACATATGTCGGAGTGCCGTAGAGCTTGGCGACAGCGGCGAGGTCAACCGACTCGCAATGCAGATCTGAACCAGAATAGCGGAAGTGGTGCATGGAGGACTGGGAAAAAAGACGTGAAATACGACCGTAGCTAAAAATCTCTTGAAGAAACGAACTCAATCTTCCGACAACTAACACAATCACCCCTGTGCTGCGCTTCCTGATCAATCTCTGCCGCCGTCCCGCGATCCGCTTCGGACTCGCCCGCGATCCTCGCAGCCCCCACCGCAACACCCGCTTCGCCAGCTTCCTCGCCGAGAGCAATCGCTCCCCGCGCGATTTCGACCGCCACGACGCCCTCGTCCGCGGCCGCACCCTTTTCCGCCGCGCCTTGCTCCTTCTCTCCGGCGGCGGCGCCCTTTGGTTCGCCCTCGAAAGCGCCAAAGCCCTCTCGGTATTCTAAGCCGAAACGATTCAGTCAAAACCGCGAAGCACGCGAAGTTCAGAAGAGAGAGTGATGCTGTGGGTCCGGTGAGGCCCGACCGGCTGATGAAAACTGCCCTCGCCCTTAGCGCCTCTTCGCGTCCTTCGCGGTTCAATTTCATGGATGCGGCCAAGTAGGCGAACCCGCGTTTCCCCATCTCTCGGAGCTCCCGGCGACCCGCTTCGAAGCGTCCGCAGCCTTGCAGTTTCCACGCGCATTGCCATTCGCTCTTCCCGCGCATGAATACCCTCCGTCGCTGCCTGCCTCTCTTCGTCCTCCCCTTTCTTTTCTTCGCCGGCTGCAGCACGCCGCGCCCCAGCGAAATCATCGTCACGCTCGTCGACATCCGCCCCACCAGTGCCACCGTTCTCGAAAGCACCGCCGTTCTCACGCTCCGCCTCACCAGCGAAAACATCGCCCCGCTCGGCTTCTCCGGCTCGTCGCACAAACTTTATCTCAACGGAGATTTCGTCGGCCGCGCCGTCAGCGACGAACCTTTCGGCATCCCGCCGCTCAACTCCGTCACCCGCGAGGTGACCGTGCACATCGAAAACCTCTCGCTCCTGCGCCAGCTCATCGCCGTGCGCAACACCCAGACCGCTTCCTACCGCCTCGACAACGTCCTCTACCAGACGATCTACGAGGAGAAGAGCGAGATGAAGTCCCGGTCCCAGGGCTCCATCGACCTGCGCAGCTTCTCCAGCCTCGCTCCCTAAGGTAGGGCGAACCGTCCCCGGTGAGCCGCTCCACCGGAGCCTTCAACCCCAACTTCCTTCCCATCGCCTCGCGAAAAAAGCGGCCCCCGCCTCCAGGCAGAAACCGCTTTCCAGTGCTCACCAGCGGCTAATCACACCGCCAGCGGAAGCGCAGATCGTTTCGCCGGCGCACTCACGCTCGCTCGGGCCACCAGCGGACGTCGCTGGCGATAATCCGCCGTGAGGATGCTCGCCACGCCCAGCGTGAGCAGCATCGACATCGCGAACTCGAAATTGACCGGCGAGAACACAAACGCGACAAGCGCGGCAACGAAGGCAACAAGAGGAAGAGTTTTCATCGATTTGAAGAAGTTGATGTCTCGATAACACGTCGCTTCGCGAAAAGTTACACGGCACCCGCACCGCTCTTCTCTTCGCTTGGTTTGACGCCCCTCTCGCGCTCCATTCCTAGTCTTTCGCGATGACCGCCTCTCCCGCTCCCGGCCGCGCGTTCCAGCGGTTCCTCAACGGCGTCGAACGCCTCGGCAACGCCCTCCCGCACCCCGCCACGCTTTTCCTCCTGCTCTCCGTTTCGGTCGTTCTACTTTCCTTCGCGCTCCACGTCCTCGGCGTGTCCGTGGCGCATCCCGGCACCGGCCGAACCGTCGAAGTCGTCAATCTCCTCTCCGTCTCCGGCATCCAGCGCATGCTCGTCGAAGCGGTGCGAAACTTCATCGCCTACCCGCCGCTCGGCATGTCGCTCATGTGCCTGCTCGGCATCGGCGTCGCCGAATCCACCGGCTTGCTTGGCGCCGGGTTGCGTCTCGTCGTGCTCGCCTCGCCCGCGAAACTGATCACACCCATGGTCGTTTTCGCCGGCATCATGTCCAACGCCGGCAGCGAAGTCGGCTACGTTCTCCTCATCCCGCTCGCCGCCGCTCTGTATCACGCCCTCGGCCGCCACCCGATCGTCGGTCTCGCCGCCGCATTCGCCGGCGTCTCCGGCGGCTACAGCGCCAATCTCCTCGTCGGCTCCGTCGACGTCCTCCTCGCCGGCCTCTCCGAGGCCGCCGCCCAACTCATCGATCCCGCCTACCGGGTCGACGCCTTCGCCAACTGGTATTTCATGGCCGTATCCACATTCCTGATAACGGCCGCCGGCACGTGGGTCACCGAGCGCTTCGTCGCTCCGCGCTTGGGCGACTACACCGGCCCGGCCCCGCGCGAAGAGCTCAAGCCGCTCAACGCCCTCGAGAAACGCGGGCTCTGGTTCGCCACCGCCACCGTCGTCGTCATGGCCGCGCTCGTCTTGCTCGGCACGCTGCCCGCCCGCGGTTTCCTCGTGAACCCCGACAATCCCACCTTCGCCAACTCGGCGTTCATGGGCGGATTGATCAGCTTTATCTTCCTCTTCGGACTTCTCCCCGGCATCGCTTACGGCATCGGCGCAAAAACCATCCGCAACGATCACGATGTCGTCAGCGGGATGACCGTCACGATGAAGTCGATGGCCTCGTTCATCGTCCTCGCCTTCTTCGCCGCCCAATTCATCGCCTATTTCAACTGGACCAACCTCGGCGTCGTCACCGCCGTCAAGGGCGCCGAGTTCATCCAACACCTCGGCCTCGAGAATCAGCCCATTCTCCTGATGGTCGCCGTCATCCTTTTCGGCGCCGCCGTAAATCTCCTGATGAGCAGCGCCTCCGCCAAATGGGCGCTGCTCGCTCCCGTGTTCGTGCCGATGTTTATGCTCCTCGGCTACACACCTGAGCTCGTGCAGGGCGCCTTCCGTATCGGCGACAGTATTACGAACATCGTCACCCCGGTCCTCAGCTACTTCCCGCTCATCCTCACCTTCGTGCAACGCTACGAGCCCAAAGGCGGCATCGGCACGATGATCGCCACCATGCTCCCTTACACGATCGTCTTCATGATCGCCTGGAGCCTTCTGCTCGCCGTCTGGATCGGCTTCGGCCTCCCCATGGGCCCCGGCGCTCCGCTCTATCTGACGAAGTAAAACCTCGTAGCGAAACGCTTACACGTTCCGCTACGAACCTCCACTTTAAGCCCCGCCGCCACCCGTCACCGCCGGCGCCGGCTTGAACACCGATTTGAAGCTCGCCTTCAAATAATCGCGATTCATCCGCGCGATGAAATCGTGCGAGATCAATTTCGGGCACGCCGCACTGCACTCGTATTGGTTCGTGCAACTGCCAAAACCCATCTCGTCCATCGTGTTCACCATCGCGAGCACGCGGCGATCGCGCTCGGGTTGGCCCTGCGGCAGCAATCCAAGCTGCGACACCTTTGCCGCCACGAACAACATCGCGCTCGCGTTCTTGCACGCCGCCACGCACGCGCCGCACTGAATGCACGACGCCGCATCCATCGCCAGATCCGCATCCCCCTTCGGAATCGGAATCGAATTCGCATCCGGCGCCGCGCCCGTGCGCACGCTGATAAAACCGCCTGCCGCCTGGATCTTGTCGAACGCACTGCGATCGATGACCAGATCTTTCACGAGCGGAAACGCCTTCGCCCGAAACGGCTCCACCACCACGATGTCGCCGTCGCTGAAGCTGCGCACATACGTCTGACACGTGGCAATGCCCCGCCCCGGTCCGTGCGGCTTGCCGTTGATCGACAACGAGCACGTGCCGCAAATGCCCTCGCGACAATCGTGGGCAAACGCGATCGGCTCCTCGCCCTTCTTCGTCAGCTCGTCGTTCACCACGTCGAGCATCTCGAGAAACGACATGTTCGGGTTCAGGTTCTTCGCCGGATAATCGACGAACTTGCCCGGTGCCTCCGGACCGGCCTGCCGCCAAACCCGAAGCGTGAGATTGATGGATTTCTGAGAGGTGGCTGCGACCATGGTGGATGATTTTTCTCGTCGGTAGGTTGCGCGCTCGCCGCGCAACGGGCGCGTAAACGCACCACCTACCATGATTTCGTTGGATTACTTATAGCTTCGGACGCTGGGCTTCACGAATTCGTAATTGAGCGGCTCGACATTGCGCAGCGGCGCTTTGCCTTCGCCCTGAAACTCCCACGCCGCCACGTGCGAGAAGGTCTCGTCATCGCGTTTGCACTCGCCGTCCGGATACTGGTGTTCCTCCCGGAAATGCCCGCCGCAGCTCTCTTCGCGCGTCAACGCGTCGAGACACATCAATTCGCCGAGCTCGAGGAAATCCGCCACGCGACCCGCCTGCTCGAGCGATTGGTTCAAGGTGTTCTCCGAACCGGGCACGCGCACATTCGCCCAGAACTCTTCCCGCAGCTTCGGGATCTCCTGCAGCGCCTTCTTCAACGACGCCTCCGTGCGCGCCATGCCGCAACCTTCCCACATGATCTTGCCGAGGCGCTTGTGGAAATGACTCACCGGCTCCGTGCCTTTCGTGTCGAGCAATCGCTTCGTCATGTTCACGACGTTTTGCTCCACCGCCTTGAACTCCGCCGCATCGGCCGACGGACGCGAGCCCGGCTTCTGCGTCGCGAGATAATCGCCGATCGTGTAAGGGATCACGAAATAGCCATCCGCGAGTCCCTGCATCAGCGCCGACGCGCCGAGCCGGTTCGCGCCGTGGTCCGAGAAGTTCGCTTCACCGAGAACGAACAACCCCGGCACATTCGACATCAGGTTATAATCCACCCACAACCCGCCCATCGTGTAGTGCACCGCCGGATAGATGCGCATCGGCACCTTGTAGGCGTTCTCGTCCGTGATCTCGTGATAGATGTCGAAGAGATTGCCGTAGCGCTCCGCCACGCCCGCCTCGCCGAGCCGATTGATCGCGTCCGAGAAATCCAGATACACGCCCAACCCGCTCTCGCCCACGCCGCGACCTTCGTCGCACACGCGCTTCGCCGCCCGCGACGCGATGTCGCGCGGCGCCAGATTGCCGAAGCTCGGATACATCCGCTCGAGGTAGTAATCGCGATCCTCTTCGGGAATCGTATTCGGATCCTTGAGACGATCCGCGGCCTTCTTCGGCACCCAGATCCGGCCGTCGTTGCGCAACGACTCCGACATCAGCGTCAGCTTCGACTGATAGTCGCCGCTCACCGGAATGCACGTCGGGTGAATCTGCGTGTAGCACGGATTCGCGAAACACGCGCCCCGCTTGTAAGCCCGCCAGATCGCGGTCGCATTCGACTGTCGCGCATACGTCGAAAGATTGAACACGTTGCCGTAACCGCCCGTGGCCAGAATCACCGCATCCGCCGCATGCCGAGAGATCGCGCCCGTGATCAGATCGCGCACGACAATCCCCTTCGCCTGCCCATCCACAATCACGAGATCGAGCATCTCGGTGTTCGGGAAGAGCTGCACGGTGTTGGCGCCCACCTGGCGCATCAGCGACGAATAAGCGCCGAGCAACAACTGCTGCCCGGTCTGCCCGCGCGCGTAAAAGGTGCGCGACACCTGCGCCCCGCCGAACGACCGGTTCGCCAGCAACCCGCCGTATTCGCGCGCGAACGGCACGCCTTGCGCCACACACTGATCGATGATGTTGACCGACACCTCCGCGAGCCGATGCACATTCGCCTCGCGCGCGCGGTAATCGCCGCCCTTGAGCGTGTCGTAGAAAAGCCGATACACGCTGTCGCCGTCGTTCTGGTAGTTCTTCGCGGCATTGATGCCACCCTGCGCAGCGATCGAGTGCGCGCGACGGGGGCTGTCGTGATACACGAAGCACTTCACCTTGTAGCCGAGCTCCGCGAGCGTCGCGGCGGCCGAGGAGCCGGCGAGGCCGGCGCCGACGACGATCACTTCGTATTTCCGTTTGTTGGCCGGATTGACGAGGCGGATGTTCGCCTTGTGGTTGCGCCACTTGTCGGCGAGCGGGCCGGGCGGGATGCGGGAGTCGAGTTGGGCCATGGCGCGAAGATTTTAGCGGTGAATCGCAACAGGAACAGAAGCGCCGGCGTGCGGCTGGAGTTTGCCGATGAGCACGGCGGCGGGAATCGCGAGATTGCCGAGGAAATAGAGCAGCGCGAACGCCACGCAGACTTTGCGCAGCGCGGGCGACCAGCGCGACGAACGCCAGCCAAAGGTCTGGAACATGCTGTCCGTCCCGTGCACGAGGTGAAAACTCAGCAACCCCACCGCAATGATGTAGAAAATCGACACCGCGACATTCTGGAACCCGTAAACCACCATCGAGTGCACATCGTGCACCACCGTCCCCGCGGCCACCACGGGAAAGCCCGCGATGTGATACTCGCTCGTCATGGTATATTCCGGCAACGCCGTCTTGAACGTGTCCGCCCCCGCCGAGCCGATCGTGAAGTGCGCGATGTGATACACGATGAAGGCCAGCACCACATAGCCCGTCCACCGCATCGTGCGCGACGCGAGCGTGGCGCGGATCGTGTGCTTGGCACTATAGCCCACATTCCTCGCGGCGTGATTTTCCAGCGTCAGCACCGTCGCCGCCCATACGTGAATTCCCACCGCAACCAACAACCCAATGCGGGCAACCCACAGCAACGGCCCGAGCGATTGCAGGAAGTGGGCGTAGCCGTTCAGTTTGTCGGGCTCGGAAAAGACCTGGAGGTTGCCCACCAAGTGTCCGATCACAAATCCAATGAGGATCAAGCCCGTCACGGCCATGAGGAACTTGCGGCCGATAGTGGAGCGGAAGAGGTTCATCGCAGTTACGGGAGGGGATTACGCCGCGGCGCTTAGATGCGTGGTAAGTTCGACGCGCAGGCGGTCCTTGTAAAGTAACCGCCTGCCGAGGGACAGCTTATTAGTCGCCCTAACTTTTTGGAGTAGTTGATGGCGGCCAAGCTCCTACCTCCGACATCTCATTGTAGCGGAACGCGCGAACGTCCCCGCTACGGCACCACCACGACTCCGTTTATTTCGCGAGCGGTTTCAACAACGCAAACTTCCCGCTCGCCGCCGGCGCGATCACCCGGCGTCGAAACGCACTCACGCGCACACCTTCGCCCAACACCCGCGCGATCGCCTGCTCCACACCGACGGGCGCGACATGATCCGCCACGTAGTGGAAGTCCCACCGCGCATCGCTGGTCTGCACCAGCATGTAGTGCCAGCACGCGAACTCCGCCGGCAACGCCGCATCGATATCGGTCGGCGATACCAGCGACCCATCCGGCCGGAAATACAAATTGCCCTCCCTGCCCAGCAGACGAAATCCCGTCGGAAAACGCTGCACAATGTCACCCGTGTGATACCGCAACAACGGCATCGCCTCGCGATCCCGCGTGGTCACGTAAATCTGAAACACATCCGGCAGCGTCTCCGGTCGCCACGGCACCAGCTCGATGAACGCATTCGCATCGATCACGCGCGAGTTGTCCTTGAACGCCTCGCCCACGAACAAATACCCCGCCTCCGTCGAACCGTAGAGGTCCACCTGCGGCGCCGGAAACACCTCCGCAATCCGCGCTCCGTGCTGCGCGCTGGCCTTGCCATACGTCAAAATCACCGCGCGCAAACTCGGCACTTTCACGCCGCGCTTCTTCGCCGCCCGCGCCAGCAGCGACAAATACACCGGCTCGCCTTCCAGCACCTCCGGCTTCGTCGCCTGCAACTCGAACACGATCCGATCCCACTCCGACTCCGGAAACGCGAAGGGATCGCTCGAGAGATTCAAATAAACCGTCCCGTCGAAATACCGGTGCGGAAACGGATGATCCTCGTAAGGACACAAATTGCTCGAACACCCGACCGGCGCCAAAACGCATTTCCGATACGGCCGTCCAACAAACTCGCGCAGGATCGGCGACGCGAGATACGCGCGCTCCGTCTGCGCATTCCACCAGCCATCCTCCATGATCACGGTCATCGGCGACTGCGTCGTGCCGCCCGTGCTCTCGTATTCATAACGCTTCGTCTGCAGCCCGCGCTCGACCACCGCGTAATCCTCGAAAAACGCCTGGTGCCCCCGCTCGATGATTTCCTTTTTCGACAGCGCCGGGATCTCGCGATAGCACGACCACTGCAACGGCTCCGCATGCAACGGAAAACGCTGCCCATACAGCGGGCTGCGTTCATAGATCTTGCGAATTTCGCGTTCCAGAGGAGTCGGCAGAAAATCGCCCTCCGGCGCTGGACCGAGCGTCTCGGAGGCGTTGGCAAACGTGGGAAGCGTCATTGAAACGGGTGTGTGATCCAGTAAGCGGCCCCCGCGTCTCAAGTCAAACGACCGCAGCCGCCCCCACGCACATCACGCCTTGCTCAACGCCCGCCACAGCGGTTCGAAGAGAAGCAAGGCATTCAACGTCAGGCTGTGCGTAATCCCTCCCGCGCGCGCGAGCGCGAACACGTCCTCCACCGGCAGCGTCACGACTTTCATCTCCTCGTCCGCATCCCACGCCAGCGGATGCGTCAGCTCCGCCTCGTCCACATACACGAGATGACACCGATTGCTTTGCATCGCCGGATTCGGATGCACGCTGCCCAACATCTTCGCCGGCGCCCCCGTATAGCCGGTTTCCTCCTGCAGCTCGCGCACGCCCGCGATCGCCGGCTCTTCACCGGCCTCGATCACCCCGCCCGGAATCTCGAGCGAAAACTCGTCGATTCCATAACGAAACTGCTGCACCAACACGACCCGGCGATCGCGCGTGAGCGCCACCACGTTCACCCAATCCGGCGGATCGATCACGATGAAGTCCCGCTCGGTCCCGCGCACCGGATGACGGAATCGCGTGCTCCTCACTTCGAAAATCCGGGTCTTCGCAATCGTCGTATGCGCGAGCGCTTCCCAGCGCGGCAGGTCGGGATTCGGTAGTCTCATGCGACGCTCAGGCTTCCACGACTCTCCACTTAACTCCAGCGACGAAACGCGCCCCCTTCTTTTCATCGCCTCTCGCCCAACCACAAAAAAACCTCCCGATTTTCACCGGGAGGTTTTCGAAATTCGAATCGGCTTCGCGCGAGATTATTTCTTCGGGAGCTTGATCTTCTGGCCCACCTTCAAACTCGACCAGTTCACACCCGGGTTCACCGCCATCAAATCCGCGAGCGAGATGCCTTTCGCGCGCGCAATCTTCGATCCCGTGTCGCCTCCCTGAATCACGTATTCGTCAGGACCCGCCACCACCGGACCACTCGACGCCGCCGCCTTCGAAGCCGCCGCCGGCGCCGGCGCCTTCTTCTGCGCGTCCTCGAGCTTCGTAATCGCCGCGTGGATACTTCCGAGATCCGTCGCGACCGTGTTGAACGCCTCCTGCGTCGTGCGCGACAGCGAACCGATGTCGCGGCTCGTCTTGTCGACGCTCGATTGGACCGTCGTCAACTGGCCTTCGATGCTGTCGATCCGACCCACTTTCTCCTCTTGCACGGCGACCGCCTTTTGAAGGCTCGACGCCTTGATCGCGGCATAGCCGCCGACCAGAAGAGACAGCACGCCAACGACGATGCCCGCCACCGGCAGCATGCTGTTATTTTCACGCGAAATGGTATCCATAGAGACGAAGGGGAGGTTCGCGCAGGACTAAACGAACCGATAGGCTACGCAAGAAGAGATTAACACCGCACGAGCGACGTAACCGAACGGAAACGGCTTGCACGCCCCCGTCATCCGCCGCTCGTCTCGCCTCCCATCACCGGCAGCACGATTCCCGTGATGTAGGACGAATCGGCATCCGACGCCAGAAACACATACGCCGGCGCCAGTTCCTCCGGCTGCGCCGGCCGCCCGATCGGTGTCTGACTGCCAAACTTCGCCACCTTCTCCTCGCTCGCGCCCGCATCCGCCACGTTCAACGGCGTCCAAACCGGCCCCGGCGCCACCGCATTCACGCGAATGCCACGCTCCACCAAATCCATCGCGAGGGTCTTCGTCAGCGCGTTGATCGCTCCTTTGGTCGCGGAATAGTCCGGCAAACTCCCCGATCCGATAAGTCCCGTCTCCGAACTCGTCGCAATAATCGCCGCCCCGGGCTTCAAGTGCGGCAACGCCGCCTTCACCAACCAAAAATACGCATACACGTTCGTCTTGAAGGTGCGGTCGAATTCCTCGTCCTCCACCTCCTCCGGCTTCGCCTTCCGCATCTGATGCGCAGCGTTGGAAACCAGGATATCAAGCTGACCAAACTCACGCACCGTCTTCTCCACCGCTTGCCGGCACGCCTTCGCACTCGAGAGATCGCCCGGCAACAACAGGCATTTTCGCCCCGCCGACTCCACCGCTCGCTTCGTTTCCTGCGCGTCCGCCTCTTCAACCGGCAAATAACCGATCGCCACGTCCGCGCCTTCGCGGGCGAAAAGATACGCCACCGCCCGCCCGATGCCCGAATCCCCGCCCGTGATTAACGCCACCTTCCGGTTGAGCTTTCCCGCGGCATGATACTGCGTCGCCTCCCAACGCGGCTTCGGATCCAGCCGACTCTCCAACCCCGGCGCTTTCTGCTTCTGCTTCGGAAACGGCGGCTCAGGCTGAGACTTGATCAGCGGCTTGCCGGTTGTTCGCCCTGACGAGACCTTGGCTTTCGACTTGCTCATGCCGCCATCGTAGCCGCGTCGCCGCACCAGTTCCGGCCACGCAGCTCGCCCGCTGCCCGACGTTTGCATGGGAAATCTCCCGCACGATCCGCGGCGAATGGTCGGGGCGGCGAGATTCGAACTCGCGACCTCCTGGTCCCAAACCAGGCGCTCTACCAGGCTAAGCTACACCCCGTCTGACTCGCGCATCGGACCCATGACACCGTGGTATGTCAACGTCGGCGGCGGATCCAGTAAGACGCAAATACATGGATAAATAACGTGCAAACCCCCACTCCGCATCCATTCACTTGCACTAGCCCATGAACTCTATCCGCTTCGTAACCTTTCTCGCTGCTCTGACGCTCAGTGCATCGCATTCCGCAGGACAACTTACTCTTTCACTTTCCGGATACGAACAAAGCTTCAGCTCGCTGGCATCGGGGTTGCCCGTCGGCTGGAGCGTTAACTCTAGTGTCACTCCATCATCGCTAGGCACAGAAGCCACTTTCACCTCTTCAACGACAACTTGGAGCAACACCACCATGGTATTTCGTAACATCGCGAGTTACCTTGGGAGCTCAGTCGGCGATAGTTCGAACGCCCAGTCCTCAAATATGAATCGGGCATTAGGTTGGCGGCCCAATAGCGTCTCCACTCGTAACGGCGCTGTGACCCTCCACATTGCAAACACCCTCGGACTACGAGACTTTAGCGTCGCTGTGACACTATTCACGGCGAATAATGTCGGGGAGGCGGACCAAAGCTACAGCTTCGAATACCGGTTGGGCGATATCGGAGACTTTGTAACGCTCGGCACATATACAACGTCGGCGCCATTCGATCCGATCGAGTTGTCAGCCTCGTCGCTCACACTTGAAGCATTGGATAATCAGAGCAGCGCCGTCTTCTTCCGTGTTCGTGGCACGAGCACCGCGGGAACGAGCAACTTGGACACCTTGGGGATCGACAACTTTTCTCTCACTTACTCCGCCATCCCCGAGGCCTCCACCTACGCCGCACTCCTCGGCGCAGCATCCTTGGCCGGCGCACTCATCTACCGCCGCCGAAGCAGGCAGGCCTAAACTTTACTGCTTACCCGGCAGACTGATCGCGGGGGACGCATCCGCATCCGCCGACGCGCCCGCCTCGATCGCACCCGGCGTCGACGCCAACAACTGCAGCGTCCGCTGCGTCCATGGGCTCGTCGGATCCAGCTCCATCAGCTGATCCGCATACGTTTTCACATCCGCTCCGTTCCCCGCCGCCGCCGCCAAGCTCGCGAGATGCGCGATCGCTTCCGCGCGGTAAGCTTTGATTTCATTCGCGTCATTCGCGATCGCCTTCAAGGCCGTCTCGCCTTCACCCGTGCGCCCCGCCTGATGTTTCGCCATCGCCGCGCCGAGTCGCGCCCGGCTCGCCAGCGGCCCAGCCTCCAAAATCGACGCCGCCTGATCATACGCCGTCGCCGCATCCGCGTGACGACGGTCGGCATACGCCTCGTCCGCGATCCGCAAATGGGCCACCCCCGCGAGTTGGTGACCTTCGTTCGCCCCCGCAAACGCCTTCAACTGCGCCGACGTCGTTGCCGCCGCATACGCCTGCTGGATATCACGCTGCTTCTTTTCCTGCAGCATCTCCCACGCGCCCTGTCCCACAATCACCACCAGCACCAGCGCCGCGAGCCCCAGCAACGCCTTCGCGTTCTTCTGCCAAAACGTCCACAAGCGCTCGTCGAACGGCGGCACCACCGGCCCACCTTGCGCAGGCTGCGAGTCTGATTTTCCGCCGGAGGGTGTGGGGCTTGAGGACGAGGGAGACGTGGACATGACAGGAGTTTTCAAGTTCGTGAACCGGCGACCGAAACAGATCGCTTCCCACGCGTAAAGGCGGGAGTTGCGCCGACGCTCAGTCGAACACCACCGTCTTGTTCCCGTAAGCCAGCACGCGCGCGTCCAGATGCCAGCGCACCGCCTGCGCCAGCACGCGCTTCTCCAGATCGCGCCCCATCCGGATCAAATCGTCCACGCCCTGCCGGTGCGTCACCCGCGTCACATCCTGATGAATGATCGGTCCTTCATCGAGATCCCGCGTCGCGTAATGCGCCGTCGCTCCGATCAACTTCACCCCGCGCGCATGCGCCTGATGATACGGCCGCCCGCCCGCAAACGCCGGCAGGAACGAATGGTGGATATTGATCACCGGCCGTGCCCACCGCTCCAGAAAATCCGCCGACAGCACCTGCATGTAGCGCGCCAGCACGACGAGATCGACCGACAACTCCTTCAACAACGCGATCTGCCGCGCCTCCGCCGCAGCCTTCGTCTCCGCCGTGAGCGGCACGTGATGATAAGGCAGCCCATATCCCTGCGCCGCCTCCCGCAAATCCGGGTGATTCGAAATCACCGCCACCAACTCCCCCGCAAATTCTCCCGCTCTCCAACGCAACGCCAGATCGTGAAAACAATGATCCGCCTTCGAAACAAACACCGCCACCCGCGCCCGTTGCGCCGACGACGATACCCGCGCCTGCATCCCCAGCGAAGCCGCAAACGCCCGAAACGCCTCCCCATCCGCCGACGAACCTCCACTCTGCGGCACCCACTCCACGCGCTGGAAAAATACGCCCGCTTCCATGTCGCGATGTTGATCCGCATGCAGGATGTTCCCGCCGCGCTCGAAGATCCAACCCGCCACCCGCGCCACCAGACCCGGCTGGTCCGGACCGTGAAGAAGCGCCACGAGGGTATCAGCAGAAGACGACATGGATGCGAACCCTACAAGGTCCGCCCCACATTTGTCACGCCCCGCGTCTCACCCCGCCGCGCCTCGCGCTTTCAGAACGCTCGCGCTCCCCGGCGCCGGCGCAGTCTCAGAAAGACGGATACACCCAACACCGCCGCTCCCATCACCGCGTAAGCGGAAGGCTCCGGAGCCGGCACCATGACGATCGAGGTGATCACCCCGTCGCCATACCCCGCCCAGCTGAAATCGCTCGCGCGCAACAACACGTCGTGAACCACCAGCTCTCCCGGCGATACCAGTCGCCGCGGAAATCCCTGCTCCTCTGCTCCGCCCAGGAAATCGTTCTGCAGCGAAAACCACCATCCCGCCGCCGTCTCCCCGCGCAACAAATAGCTTGTCCACGGCCCGGACGCCGACGGCCCGCGCCACACCTCCAGCGCCGCGTTCTGCAGCGCGAACCGCTCCTCGCCGATCCGCAACATCGCCGCCGCCGGCACATACGAGCTCCGCCCCTCTCCTTCCACGTCTTCCAACCTGAAATCGAAGCGCACCTGCGCCCACCCCGGCAAAAAGCCCGGCGCAGCATTCCCATTCTCCAGATGCTCGAGCGAGCCCTCCCCCTCCACCCGAATCAATTGCGCCCCAGCCGCCGGCGCCAACGCCAACGCCACCACCACCCTCGCAACGCGGACCGGATCGAAGCGCATGCAAAAAGATAGCGGAACGCCGCCCCCGTGGGCATCGGGTGAATCCCGTTTCTGGATACACCGCGAAAAGCGCCGCGACCCTAACGACTTTCAACCGCGCCGGCTCCCCGGACATCGCGAAGGCCCGCGATACGGGAAACACGCACCTCGCTAAACCGGCGCCGAATTCACGGCGCCGTCGCTGACTTTAAAGCACGTTGACGTTGCCGCGATACTGCTGGATCGGCTTCACCGCCACCGGCTTCTCCTTCAGCGCCTCAATGCCCTTCACCGCCGCCTGCGCGCCGGAAATCGTCGTCATGATGCAGACGTTGTGAGCATACGCCGCCGCCCGGATGGCGTTCTCGTCCCGCCGCGGAATCATCCCGCTCGGCGTGTTGATCACCATCTGGATCTGCCCGTTCTTGATCATGTCGACGGCCGTCGGACGCCCTTCGTTGATCTTCGCCAGCCGCTTCACCGCGACACCTTTCTCGCTCAACACCTGCGCCGTTCCGCTCGTCGAATAAATCGAAAAGCCCAGCGCTTCGAGCCGGCGCGCAATATCCACCGCCCGCGACTTGTCGGATTCCTTCACCGACAGGAACACATTGCCCTTCGTCGGCAGTCCCGGCTTCGCCGCCGCTTGCGCCTTCGCAAACGCGATCCCGAGGTCCGCGTCGAGGCCCATGACCTCGCCCGTCGAACGCATCTCCGGACCGAGCGCGATCGTCGCCCCGGGGAAACGCACGAAGGGAAACACCGCTTCCTTCACGCACCAGTGCTTCGGCGTCTGCTCGCGCGTGAAACCGAGATCCTTCAGCTTCTCGCCCGCCATCACCTTCGCCGCGAGCTTCGCGAGCGGCACACCGATCGCCTTCGCCACGAACGGCACCGTGCGCGACGCGCGGGGATTCACTTCAAGGACATAGAGCTGGTTGTCCTTGATCGCGAACTGCACGTTCATCAGGCCGATCACGTTCAACTCCTTCGCGAGCGCATAGGTCGCGCGGCGAACCGTCTCCAGCATCTCGCGCCCGAGCGTGTGCGGCGGCATCACCATCGCCGCGTCGCCCGAATGCACGCCCGCAAACTCGATGTGCTCGAGCATTCCGCCGATCACCGATGTCTCACCATCGCTGATACAATCGACGTCGAGCTCGATCGCGTCCTCAAGGAACTTGTCGATCAGCACCGGCTTGTCCGGCATCACGTCGAACGCCTGCCGCACCACCCCGCGAAACTCCTCTTCGCTGTAAACGATGAACATGCCGCGCCCGCCCAATACGAACGACGGCCGCAACAACACCGGAAACCCGATCTCCTTCGCAAACGCCAGCGCGTCCGCCTCGTTCATCGCCGTGCGATTCGCCGGCGACTTCAGCTTCAGCTTGTCGAGAATCGCCGAGAACAGCTTCCGATCCTCCGCCGTATCGATGCTCTCCGGCGACGTGCCGATGATGTTCACGCCGTTCTTCTTCAACGCGCTCGCGAGGTTCAACGGCGTCTGCCCGCCGAACTGCACGATCGCGCCGTCGCACTTTTCCTGCTGATAAATTTCCAGCACGTCCTCCAGCGTCAACGGCTCGAAATACAACCGGTCGCTCGTGTCGTAATCCGTCGAAACCGTCTCCGGATTCGAGTTCACCATCACGCTTTCATAACCGAGCTCGCGCAACGCGAAGCTCGCATGCACGCAGCAATAATCGAACTCGATGCCCTGCCCGATCCGGTTCGGCCCGCCGCCGAGAATCATGATCTTCTTCGTTCCCTTCGGCGGCATCACTTCGTTCTCGTCGCCGTAACTGGAATAGTAATACGGCGTGAACGCCTCGAACTCCGCCGCGCACGTATCCACCAGTCGATACGTCGTCTCGATGCCGCGCTTCTTCCGCTCCGCGCGCACCGCCTGCAAATCGCTCTTCAGCACGTGCGCGATCTGCACGTCCGAAAAACCAAACTGCTTCGCGCGGCGCAGCGTCGTCGTGTCGATCGTCGCCAGCGTTTGCTTCGCGAGATCCTGCTCCATCTCGAAGATCTCGCGGAGTTGATGCAGGAACCAGGGATCGATCTTCGTCAGATCGAAAATCCGCTCGACCGAATAGCCCGCGCGAAACGCATGCCGGATGTAGAAGATCCGCTCCGAATTCGGCGTGCCGAGCTTCGCATTGATCACCTTCTCCTCCACCGGCTCGTCGCCGCCGTGTTTTCCACCCCCGCCGAAACCACGCGCTCCGATTTCCAACGAGCGCAGACACTTCTGCATCGACTCCTTGAAGGTCCGCCCGATCGCCATCGCCTCGCCGACCGACTTCATCGCCGAGGTCAGCGTCGCATCCGCATCCGGGAACTTCTCGAACGTGAACCGCGGAATCTTCGTCACCACATAGTCGATCGTCGGCTCGAAACTCGCCGGCGTCAGACGCGTGATGTCGTTCTTCAACTCATCCAGCGTGTAACCGACCGCCAGCTTCGCCGCGATCTTCGCGATCGGGAAACCCGTCGCCTTCGACGCCAGCGCCGACGAGCGCGACACGCGGGGATTCATCTCGATCACCACCATGCGGCCGCTCACCGGATCGACCGAAAACTGGATATTCGAACCACCCGTCTCGACGCCGATTTCGCGGATCACCGCAAACGACGCGTCGCGCATCACTTGATATTCCTTGTCCGTCAGCGTCATCGCCGGCGCGACCGTGATCGAATCGCCCGTATGCACGCCCATCGGATCGAAATTCTCGATCGAGCAGATCACGACACACTGATCCTTGTGGTCGCGCATCACCTCCATCTCGTATTCCTTCCACCCGAGCAGACACTCCTCCACCAGCACTTCGTGCACCGGCGAAAGATCCAATCCGTTCGCCACGATCCGCTCGAACTCTTCCTTGTTGTAAGCGATGCCGCCGCCGCTGCCGCCCAGCGTAAACGAGGGCCGGATAATCAACGGATACGTCCCCAACACCTCCGCCGCCGCCCGAGCTTCCTCCATCGATTTCACCGTGCGCGACTTCGCCACATCGAGACCGATCTTCAGCATCGCCTGCTTGAACAGCTCACGATCCTCGCCTTTCGCGATCGCCGCCGGCTTCGCCCCGATCATCTCCACGCCATACTTCTCGAGCACACCGGCCTTGTGCAGCTCCATCGAAAGATTCAACGCCGTCTGGCCACCCAGGGTCGGCAGCAACGCCGAGGGTTTTTCCGCCGCAATGATCTTCTCCAGCATCTCGACCGTGAGCGGCTCGATGTAAGTCACATCCGCGAATTCCGGATCGGTCATGATCGTCGCCGGATTCGAGTTCACGAGGATGACCCGATAGCCTTCCTCTTTCAGCGCTTTGCACGCCTGCGTGCCCGAGTAATCGAACTCGCATGCCTGGCCGATCACGATCGGGCCGGCGCCAATGATCAGGATGGATTTTAAATCGGGGCGTTTAGGCATGTGCGTAGATTTCGGCGAGAGTTGAGCGCACCGAAACCGTCCGCAAGCGGGAAACGCGATCCGCCGCGCTCAGGCCGCCTCGCCGCGCCCAATCCGCCGCTTCATCCCGCCCCCGATCAGCCCACCCGCCCGCTCAACCGAGCGCCGACGCGTCCACTCCCAACACTTTCGCCGCCGCCGCCTTGTCGCCGTGGCACGCATGCAAAACCATGTCGCGATACTGCTTTTCCTGACCCGCAAGATATTCGGTCAGCGTCGGCCAGCTCTTCAGCTCCTTCAATCGCAACGGCAATTGCTGCGAGGTCACGATCCGGGTCTCCGTCGTCGCCGCGATGCGCGACACCACCTGATAAAGCTCGGTCAGATTCCCCGGCCAATGATACCCGCGCATCACCGCCAGCGCGTCATCCGTAAACTCGACCAGCGCCGCATCGAAATGCGGATTCGTCGCCTTCCCCGCGTAATTCTTCACGAGCAGCGGGATGTCCTCCACCCGGTCGCGCAACGCCGGCATCTGCACCGGCAGCGACGCCACGCGATAAAACAGCTCGTCGTGAAACTTCCCCTCATCCGTCAGCGCCTCAAGATCCTCCGTCGTCGTGCACACCAGCCGGAAGCCGTGCGCCGTGTTGCGCAACACGCTCACCAGCTCCTTCTGCACCGCCATCGAGAGACACTGCAAATGCTGCAGAAACAACGTCCCGCCTTTCGCCTGCCGCACCCATGTGCCGCCTTCGCCATTCTCTCCCAACAATCCCTCGCGGAAACTCGCCTCCGAACTCAGCGAACAATCGATCCGCACAAACTGCGTCTCCGGCGCACCCGAGGCCGCGTGCAAAATCTCCGCCACCGCCACCTTCCCCGTCCCGTTCTCGCCAATCAACAGCACCGGCGTGCGCACCGCCGCGAGTTTTCGCACCTGCTGCACCAGTTTCCGCATCTGCGCACTCTGGCCAATCAACCGGTTCTCCACGTCGCCGGCCTTCACGCCCGGCGTGATCCCCGTCAACGCCCGCTCGCTCTGAAACTGCTTGAACTCGATCCCGCGCCGCAGCGTCGAAATCAGCTCATCCACGCGAAAGGGCTTCTGCAAATAATCGAACGCCCCGAACTTCAACGCCTGCACCGCGCTCTCCGTCGAAGCATACGCCGTCATGATGATCACGATCGCCGTCGGCTCGTAGAGCTTCAGCTGCTTCAACAGCGTGATCCCATCCATCGGCTTCATGTCGATGTCCGCCAGGACGAGATCGAACTTCTCCGCCTTGTAACGCGCGAGCGCCTTCTCGCCATCCGTGGCAAACGCGGTGCTGAAACCGGTCGGCTGGATAACGGCCTCGAGCATCTCGTGGATCGAGAGGAGATCGTCGACGATGAGAACGGAAGGCATGAAAGCAAAAGCGTCCGGAGACCGAGGCGCGAAGTCAACCGACAGCTGCGCCGCTTACTGCAACCCGCCGGCCACTGCGCCGAGTTGGAAGATCGGCAGGAACATCGCCATCACGATGCCACCCACCACCACGCCCAAAAACACGATCAACATGGGCTCGATCAGCGAGGTCAGCGAAGCGACCGTCGCCTCGCACTCCACGTCGTAAAAATCGGAGATCTTCGTCATCATTCCATCCACATTTCCCGTCGATTCGCCCGCCTTCACCATGTGCTTCATCATCGGCGGAAAAAACGCGTTCGTCGCCAGCACTTCCGACACCTGCCCGCCCTGGCTGACGTGCTTCGAAATTTCCAAACACGCATCCTCGATCTGCACCTTCCCGCTCGCCGCCGACACGATCTCGAGCGTCCGCAAGATCGGCACGCCCGACCGGATCAACGTCGCGTAAGTCCGGCAAAACCGCGACAGCGCAATCTTGTGAATCAAGTTTCCGAAAATCGGCGCCTTCACCAGGAAGTGATCCTTGTGCCGCCGGCCCGCCGGCGTCTTCACGTATTTCCCGACGATCCAAAACACCGCATACGCCCCGATGCCGATCGCCCACCAATACGCCTTCATGAACTCCGACAGATCGATCAGCGCCTGCGTCGGCGCCGGCAGCTTCGCGCCAAAATCCGCAAACATCGCCGCAAACACCGGAATCACGAAAATCAGCAGCACGTTCACCAGCGCGATCGCCAATCCGATCACCGCGATCGGATACGTCATCGCCGACTTCACTTTCTTCGCCAGCTTCACCGTCGCTTCGAAATAACTCGCGACCTTCCCCAAGATCTCCGCCAGCCCGCCGCTCGCCTCGCCCGCCTCGACCATCGAGATGAACAAATTCGGAAACGCGTTCGGAAATTTCTTCACCGCCGACGAAAACGAATTACCCGCCGAAATATCCGCGCGCACATCGCGAATCACGATCCGGAAAACCGCATCCTCCGTCTGATCCTGCAACGCCTCCAAACACTGCACCAACGGCAATCCCGCCACCAGCAACGACGCCAGCTGCTGCGTGAAAATCGCCAGCTCGCCGAGCGGCAACTTGTAGTTCTTCGCCTTCTTCTCGAGCGACTTTTGCTTCGCCAACGCCTGCGCCGCCGCGAAGTTCGACCGCCCCTTCCTGGCTGCATCCGTTCGTGCGACTGTGCCGGAGCCAGACGATGCCGACGAGATGAGAGCCATGTTAAGACGCAAACGTTCGGTGGTTGCGCGAGCAATCCCATTTCCGTCGAGAATCGGTAAAAACCGGATGCGCGTGCAGGCGAGAACAGGGCTTGACCGCCCCGGCCGCCGGTCGAAACTCCCACCTCGCTCCGGGCCTGCAATGCGGGTGTAGTTTAGTGGCAAAACTCCTCTCTTCCAAAGTGGTATCGTCGGTTCGATTCCGTCCACCCGCTCCACGCATCGGAATCCGATGCGTGCCCGCCATAGCGCAACGCGCGACGGCGGGCCCCACCTCCCCGCCAGCCCCAAACGCCCCCCTCGCCCCCGCCCCGCCGGGTCCCATGCACTACGTCTACCTCCTGGAATCCGCCGTAGCCCCTCGCGAGCACTACGTCGGCCGCACCGCCGATCTCCGCACGCGTCTCGCCGACCACAATGCCGGCAAGTCTCCTCACACCGCCAAGCAGCGCCCGTGGAACCTCGTCTGCTATCATGCTTTCGCCGACGACCGCCGCGCCTTTGCCTTCGAAGCCTATCTCAAATCGGGCTCCGGCCGCGCCTTCGCTCGCCGCCATTTCGGTGTCTGATTCGCCGTCTCACTGCGATCACTCCCCGCACCTCCGCCCCCTCCGTGAACCTCATCCTCTTCACCCCCGAAGAACTATCT
>JAFAAS010000196.1 GCA_023426435.1 Verrucomicrobiota bacterium
CCGGAGCGGCACCCGCGGCCGGAGCAGCCGCAGCCTCGGCCGGCGTCGCGCCAGCGGCATCGCTCGCGATTTCTCCCACGGGCTCGACGCACGAGACCACCGGTTGACCCGCCGCATCGAGGAAGTCGACGCCCGGGATCGGCTGCAAATTGCCCACCTTGATCGTCTCGCCGACTTTCAACTCGGTCACGTCGACCACAATCGCTTCCGGCAAATCCTTCGGCAGCGTGCGAATGCGGAGCTGCTGCGTCGCGAGCTCCAACACGCCGCTCTGGTTCTTCACGCCGAACGACTCGCCCGCCAGGCGAACCGCCACGCGGATCTCGAACTTTTCATCCGCCTTAACTTCCTGAAAATCGATATGCACATAACGGTCCGTGATCGGGTCGCGCTGCACTTCTTGAAGAAAGGAGAGCGAACGCTCCTGCTTGTCGTCACGCTTGAGCTCAACGAGCACCGCGCGGCCGCCGACCGACTTCACCAAACGGGTGAGCTCGGGGATGTCGACCGAGAGCGACTCGGGGCTGGTGTGCTTCCCATAAAGAACCGCCGGAACGCGGTTGGCCTTGCGAAGGCGACGGGAGGCGCTGCGGCCGGTTTGGGCGCGATGCGCGACGTTCAATTCGAATTTTTGACTCATGGTTTCGTTCCACCTGTCGCCCCGGAATTGAGGGCAGGCGTAATGGAAAAGGGTGCGAGGTCATACGACCACTCTGGCGAACGCAAACAAATCTTTCGCCCCCGGCCTCCTCGTGCCGGCGACGCCCGCGAACGCTCTTCACCAGTCCCCCACGCTCCCATCCGCATAAAAGGTCCGCTGCAACACCTCCTGCTCGAAGGGATGCTTTTTGATCTCCGCCTCATCCAACTCGATTCCCAATCCCGGCTTCCGATTCGGCCGCACGATCCGCCCGCGCTTCTCAACGGTAAACCCTTCCTTCACCACATCGCCGCGCCACGGCACATCCTGATGCACCGCCTCGCAAATGATGTAGCTCGGCGTCGCAAATCCCAACTCCAACGACGCCGCCGTGCTCACCGGCCCTTGCGGATTGTGCGGCGCCAACGACACCCGATGCGCCTCCGCCAGCGCCGCAATCCGCCGCGCCTCCGTCAATCCGCCGCAATGCGTGATGTCCGGCTGCAACACCGAACACGCCCGCTTCCCCAACAATTCCCGAAACGCATGGCACCCCACCAGCCGCTCGCCCGTTGCAATCGGCGTCGTCACCGCCCGCTGAATCGCCGCGATGTCATCCATCGTCTCCGGCCAGCACGGCTCCTCGAAGAAATACAGCCCGTAAGGCTCCAGCGCCTTCGCAAACTTCATCCCCATCCGCGGCGAGGGTCGCGCATGACAATCCACCATGATGTCGATGTCCGCCCCCACCGCCTCCCGCATCGCCGCCACACACGCCTCCGCAAAACGCACCGGCCGGTTCCCTTCCAACGACATCGTCTCCGGCACCGCCATCGTCTTGAACGCCGTAAATCCGTCCGCCACCGCCGCGCGCGCCAGATCCGCAAATCGCGCCGCATCCGCCGGCGAGGTCTCGTAAAAATCCTCCATCTTCCCGCCCCCCAGATGGCAATACAGCCGCACGTAATCGCGCACGCGCCCGCCCCACAGCTCGTGACACGGCACGCCGTGAATTTTCCCGAGAATATCCCACAACGCGATGTCGATCCCGCTGATTGCCGTCCCTCGCACGATCCCATTCCCGTGCCAGAAATGCTGCCGATACATCATCTGCCAGAGATGCTCGATCCGCCGCGGATCCTCGCCCACCAGCAGCGTCGCCAAATCCTCGATCGCCCCCACCACGCCGCGCGTGTGCCACTCGAGCGTCGCTTCGCCCCAACCCCACAGCCCGGGCTGATCCGTCTCAACCTTCACAAAAATCCAGTTGCGCATGCGCGCATGGCACACCCGGGCGTCGATGGCGGTGATCTTCATTTTGAAAAACGCTTGCCACGCTACGTGTCGTGATATTGTCGACAAGATCAAATCGCCGGATCACTCGAAATGTCCCTGACCGATCACATCGCCGACGATCTTCGTCGCCGCCTCGCCGCCGCCGGCGACACCCCGCTCGACCTCCGCCTCGCCGCGCTCGCCCAAGCCTACCAGGTCAGCACGCAACCCGTCCGCCTCGCCCTCGCCCGCCTCCGCCGCGAGGGCCTGCTGAAAAACCGGCCGCGCACTTCCGGGCGTTCGCCGCGCTCCGCCTCCCCTCCCGTCCGTCCGAAAAAATCCCCCCGCCCGCTCCCTCCGTCCGACTCCACCAAACACGATCTCCCCGCTCGTCTTTCCGCCTTCGCCGTGCGGCTCAGCCTGCGCGGCGAGGAAACCTTCCTCCGCGAAGAATCCACCGCCGCCCACTTCGGCGTCTCCCGCGCCCTCGCCCGCGACGCTCTTCAACGTCTCCACGCCGAGGGCGTCGTCGAACACGTGCCGCGCCGCGGTTGGCGCGTCCGCCCGTTTTCCCGCCAGGACATGGCCGACTTCCTCCAGGTCCGCGAAGTCCTCGAGGTCCGCGCGCTCACCCTCGCCTGGCCACGTTTCGATCGCGCCGACATCGAAAATTTCTACCGCCGCAACAATCCACGCGCCGCCAAACCCGACAACCGCCTCCACGACTACTGGATCGAGCGCTCCGAAAACCGCTACATCCGCCGCTTCTTCGCCCAACACGCGCCTTTCTTCAGCGCGCTCTTCAAGTGGGAAGACCACGATCCCGCCGCCGCTCGCCAAAGCTGCGAGCAACACCGCGCCATTCTCCGCGCCATCCTCGACCACGATCGCCCCACCGCCGTCGCCGCGTTGATCGCGCACATCCACGGCAACCACCCCGTGCTCTCCAGCTGGCCCGACCAACCCGCCTCCTCATGAAAGCTCCTCTCGATTGGACGCACACCCGCGCCGTCCTCGCCCGCAACGAACAATGGATCCCCGGCGGCCTCGCCTCCCTCAACCGCCGCGCCGACCCGTGCATCTCCTTCGCCCGCGGCCAGGGCGCGCACGTCTGGGATTTCGACAACAACGAATACATCGACTACCACTTCGGCTTCGCCCCCTACATTCTCGGACACAACGACCCCGACGTAAACGCCGCCGTCGCCGCCGCCCTCCGCAACGGCCTCTCCAACTTCGGCTCCGGCGCCACCCGCGAGGAGGGCGAGCTCGCCGAGCGCTTCCTCCAATGCGTCCCGTTCGCCGAGCGTGTCCAATTCATGAATACAGGCAGCGAGGCCACCGCGCAGGCGATCCGCATCGCGCGCGCCGCGACCGGCCGTTCGCACATCCTGAAAATTCAGGGCGGCTACAACGGCCATCACAACATGGTCGCCGCCAATCTCATGACTCCGCCCGATCGACTCGGCGGAAAACAAATCGTCGGCGACGAATACCCCGTCGCCCCCATCACCGCCGGCATCCCGCCGGAGGAAGCCGCGCTCCTCCACGCCGTCGAATTCAACGATGCCACCGCCGTCGCCAAGGTCGCGCAACGCGTCCCGCTCGCCGCCATCATCCTCGAGCCCGTTCTCCAAAATATCGGCGTCGTCCGCCCCAAACCCGGCTACCTCGAAGCCCTCCGCTGCCTCGCCACCGAACACGGATTTCTCCTGATCTTCGACGAGGTCAAAACCGGCTTCCGCGCCAGCCTCGGCGGCTACCAAACGCTCTGCGGCGTCGAGCCCGACCTCTCCACCTGGGGCAAAGCCATCGCCAACGGCATCCCGCTCGGCGCGATCGCCGGCAAACGTCCGTTCATGGACCTCGTGCTCCACTCCGATCCGTCGAAACGCGTCCTCCTCGCCGGCACCTATAACGCTCACCCCATCCCCATGGCCGCCGGCCTCGCCACGTTGAAAAAGCTCATGGACCGCTCCTTCGACGTGTATTCAAAACTCGAACACATGGGCGCGAAGCTCCAGCACGGCCAGGAGGAGATATTCCGCCGCCACCGCCTCCGCGGGGTCGCCTCGCGGCTCGGCAGCGCCAGCTGCATTTATCTCATGGACCACCTGCCGCAAAACTGGTGGGACATCGCCACGCGCCACGACATGGCCGCCGACAAAGCCCTCCGCCTCTCCCTCATCCAGCGCGGCATCTATCAGATTCCCATCCCCGGCAAACAAGCCAGCCTCAGCTTCGCCCACACCGGCGCCGACATCGCCCGCACCCTCGAAGCCCTCGACGAATCCGTCGCCGAACTCAAAATCACCCACCCCCACGTCTTCAACTAACGCGTAGGCCGCCCGCTTGCGCGCGCTCCTTTCACCTCCCAAAAAACACCTCCCATGCGCCTCGCCCGCTTCGGCCCCTTCCGCCACGAAAAACCCGCTCTCGTCGATTCCCAAAACCGCCTGCGCGACGCCTCCTCGCTCGCCCCCGACTGGAATCCCGCCTTCTTCCAATCCGGCGGCCTCGAAAAAGTGCGTAACATCAATCTCGATACGCTTCCCTTCGCGCCCGTCGACGCCCGCCTCGGCTCCTGCGTCCCCCGCCCCGGCAAACTCATCGGCATCGGCCTCAACTACGCCGACCACGCCGCCGAATCCGGCATGGCCCTCCCCGCCGAACCCATTGTCTTCCTCAAAGCCACCAACACCGTCGTCGGTCCGCACGACGACATCCTCATCCCGCGCGGCTCCGAGAAAACGGATTGGGAAGTCGAGCTCGGCGTCGTCATCGCCCGCGAAACCCGCTACCTCGCCTCACCCGCCGACGCCGCCGCCTGCATCGCCGGCTATTGCGTCTCGAATGACGTTTCCGAACGCGCCTTCCAACTCGAACGCGGCGGCCAATGGACCAAGGGAAAATCCTGCGACACCTTCAATCCCCTCGGCCCCTGGCTGGTCACGCCCGACGAAATCCCCGATCCTGCCAACCTCGGTCTCCGCCTCTGGGTCAACGACGAACCCCGCCAAAACGGCCACACGCGCACGATGATCTTCAACGTGCCGCATCTGATCCACTACCTCTCTCAATTCATGACCCTCGAGCCCGGCGACGTCATCACCACCGGCACCCCGCCCGGCGTCGCACTCGGCATGAAGCCCCCGCGCTATCTCCGCGCCGGCGACATCGTCACCCTCGAAATCGACCACCTCGGCCGCCAGCGCTCCACCTGCCGCCCCGCCTGACGTCCTATAGGAGCCTGCTCACAGGCGATCTCAGGACCTTCGCGCTCCTTCGCGCCTCTTCGCGGTTCGATAATTATCCTTCCGCGAAAAAACGGGTTCACCACCCGCACGCTCCTCGCTGCACCGGCTTCAGCCTTAGTGGATATTCCGCGCCCAAGGCGCGCTTCCTTACGCATGCCCGCCGCCGCAGCCACCACCGCGAAACTCCGCGACTGGAGCCTCCTGCTCCTCTGCAACTTCATCTGGGCCTCCCAATTCACCCTCGTGAAACTCGTCCAGGACGAAGTCGGCCCGCTCCTCACGACCGCCGTCCCGATGCTGCTCGCGACCCTCCTCCTCGCCCCCGTCATCTCCTGTCAACGCCGCCGCCCCATGCGCTCGGATGTCGCATATGCGACACCCGAGCGC
>JAFAAS010000022.1 GCA_023426435.1 Verrucomicrobiota bacterium
CGTGGGTCTCCCGCGTCGCCGCCGATCCTTCCCCGCTCCTCCGCCTCGCCGCGCGTTGCCAACACCTCGAACGCTGGTCCGTCCCCCGCGCGACCTTCCCCGAAGGCAAAGTCGGCTATCTCACCTGGCGAAAATCGCTCTACACCAAACAAGCCGAACGCGCCCGCGCCCTCCTCCTCCAAGCCGGCGTCCCGGAAACCGAAGCCGCCGAAGTCGCCACCTGGGTCTCCAAATCCGGCCTGAAAACCAACCCGGGCACCCAAGCCCTCGAAGACGCCGCTTGCCTCGTTTTCCTCGAAAACGAAATCACCGCCTTCGCCGCCCAACACGCCGATTACCCCCGCGAGAAGTTCGTCGATATCATCCGCAAAACCTGGCGCAAAATGTCCCCCCGCGCCCAAGACCTCGCCCGCACCCTCGACCTCCGCCCCGACATCGCCGCCCTCGTCCAAGAAGCAATCTAGGTGGAGCCCGACGTCCTCGTCGGGTTGTTCACGCCACCAACACCTTTCAACCCGCCGAGGCCGTCGGGCTCCACCTTCCCGCCGCTCTCACCCGACCGCCGCCCGATACAGCAAAAACACCAGCAACTGCGCCGAAAACACCCGCAGTAGCATCACCAGCGGATACACCGTCGCATACGCGACCGCCGGCACATCGCTCGAGGTCGTCTGCTGCGCAAACGCCAGCGCCGGCGGATCCGTCATGCTCCCCGCCAGCAGCCCGCACAGCTCGGCATAATTCAGTTTCTTCCACAGCCGCGCCACAAACCCGATCAGCAACATCGGCACCGCCGTGATCGCCGCCCCAAACAAAAACCACCGCAACCCGTCGCCGCTCATCAACACTTCCACGAAGCGTTCCCCCGACTTCAACCCCACCGCCGCCAGAAACAACGTGATCCCCACTTCGCGCAGCATGTGATTCGCATTGGTCGGCATGTGCCACACCAGCGGGCCCGTGTTCGCCGCGCGCGACAACAGGATCGCCACGATCAACGGCCCGCCCGCCAACCCCAGTTTCACCGCCGCCGGCAATCCCGGAATCGCCAGCGGAATGCTCCCGACGAGCACCCCCAGCGCGATGCCGAAGAAAAACGGAATCGGCTGCGGCGAATTCAACGCCTTGTTCGAATTCCCCACCACATTCGCCACCGCATCGATCTGCCGCTCCTCGCCCACCACCATCAGCACGTCGCCAAACTGCAGCCGAAACGCCGGCGTAGCGGAAAACTCGATACCGTTTCGCGTCACGCGCGTGACCACCACGTCGTGCTCCGCAAACACCGTCAGCTCCCCGATCTCTTTCCCAAACACATTGCGATGCGTCACGATCAGCCGCCGGTTCGTCACCGGCCCCGGTAGCGACTTCAAATCCACTCCCGCGTCCGCACCCACCACAATCCGCAATTCCTCCAGTCCCTGCTCCGGCCCCACCGCATGCAGGATGTCGCCCAATAACAAGGTCGTCTCCGGCCGCGCCACCGACACCAATCCGCCACGCGACAACCGCGACACCACCACGCCCGACCCCGCCAGCCCCGGCACTTTCCCCAGCGCCCGCCCAACGAGGTTCGCATTCCGCACTTCGAAATTCCGCGTCGCCGGCTTCGGCGCCGCCGACGCCTGCGAGCTCTCCGCCGCGGCCACTTCCGCCGCCACATCCACGCGAAACACCCGCCGCACCAGCAGCATCGTCAAAATGATCCCGATGATCCCAAACGGATACGCCACCGCATACGCCAGTCCTTGTATCACCGCCGCGGATTCAGGCGCCTGCATCTGCGTCAGCGCCTCATGCGCCGCCGCCAGGCTCGGCGTGTTCGTCGTCGCACCCGACAACAATCCCACTCCCGCCGGCAACGGCACGTAACCCATCCCAATCCACAGCGCCGCAATCGCCGCGCCCAGCACCACCACCGACGCCGCCAATCCGTTCAACACGAGCCCGCGCGCCCGCAACGCCCCGAAAAATCCCGGCCCAATCTGCAGCCCCAGCGTGTAAACAAAAAGAATCAGCCCAAACTCGCGCACGAACTCCAGCACGTGCCCATCGATCGAAAATTTCAGATAGCCGAAAAAAAGCCCCGCAAACAACACGCCCGCCACGCCCAGGCTCACGCCAAACAACCGGATCTTGCCCAGCGCCGTGCCCAAAGCGCCGGTCAATCCCAGCAAGATGACAGTGCGCGCGACGGATTCGCCGGTGAAAAGTTCAGTGAGCCAGTCCATTTAGGAAACAATCAGTCTAGGAGATGGGCGAAACGCCGCGCCGCAAGTTTTGCTGTTCTCCAACCGTATTCCAGCCCTTTGCCCCGCTTGGGTGGTTGCGCCACCGATTCGAGACCTTCACGGTCGCGCCCATGAGCACGGCCGCCTCCTCGGCTTCACTGCGTCCGCCGAAGGAATTTCACACCTCGCGCCTCGTCGCGCGGCCGCCGCGCGAAGACGACGCCCCCGCCGTGTTCGCCACCTACGCCAGCGATCCGGAAGCCACGCGCTATCTCGCCTGGAAGCCCTACACCGACCTCGCGCCGCTCGCCGTCTTTCTCCGCGAACGCGCCCGCGCCTGGGAAAACGGCAACGACATCCACTATCCTTACCTGCTCCACCGCCGCGACACCGGCGAACTCATCGGTTCGATCGGCGTCTTCGTGGAAGCGCCGAAAGCGATGTTCGGCTACGTGCTCGGACGCCCGCATTGGGGAAATGGATACGCCGCCGAGGCGCTGACGTTTCTCGTCGACTGGGCCATCGCTCAACCGCAACTCCGCCGCGCCTGGGCCTACTGCGCCGCGGAAAACACGGCCTCCATCCGCGTCATGGAAAAAGCCGGCCTCCAACGCGAAGGCCTCCTCCGCCGCTGGCAGGTGTTCCCCAACCTCGGCCCCGTCCCGCGCGATTGCGTCTTCTACGCGAAGGTAAAGTAACGTAACGCGAAAACCCAGATGTCCCCCGGCACCGTCGAATCGTCTCATCCCTGGCGCTGGATCCCCACGCTCTATTTCGCGCAAGGCATCCCCTACGTCGCCGCGATGACGCTGTCGGTGGTGCTCTACAAAAACCTCGGAATCTCCAACACCGACATCGCGCTCTACACGAGCTGGCTCTACCTGCCGTGGGTCATCAAGCCGCTGTGGTCCCCGCTCGTTGAGCTCTATCGCACGAAACGTTTCTGGATCGTCGGGCTCCAATTCGTTCTCGGCACTTCGCTCGCCCTCGTCGCCTTCGCCTTGCCCGGCCCCTTCTTCTTCCAAGCCACGCTCGCCATCTTCTGGCTCATCGCCTTCAGCTCCGCGACCCACGATATCGCCGCCGACGGTTTCTATCTGCTCGCCCTGCCCACGCATCAACAAGCCGCGTTCGTCGGCGTGCGCAGCACGTTCTACCGCCTCGCCATGATCTCCGGCCAGGGCGGTCTCGTCTGGCTCGCCGGGCTGCTCCACCAAATAACCGGCAACGTCATTCACGCCTGGATGTGGGTCTTCGGTCTCGCGTCCGCTTTCTTCCTCACGATCGCGGTCTATCACGCCTGGTCGCTTCCCCGGCCGGCCAACGATTCCACGACCCCACGCTCTTCTCACTTCACCGCCGGCTATCTCGCCGTCTTCGCCGCATTCTTCCGCAAAAAAGGCATCGTCGCCGGTCTCGCCTTTCTCCTCCTCTACCGCTTCGCCGAAGCGCAATTATTGAAGCTCGTCGTTCCATTCCTCCTCGATGAACGCGAAACTGGCGGACTCGGTCTCCGCACCCAACAGGTCGGCATCCTCTACGGCACAATCGGCGTCATCGCGCTCACTCTCGGCGGAATCCTCGGCGGACTCGCCATCGCCCGTTTCGGCCTTCGCCGCCTGCTCTGGCCGATGGCGGCCTTCATCTCCGTCCCGAATGTTGTATTCGTTTTTCTAGCACTCGGCCAGCCCGCGAACGCCACGATCGTCGGCGCCGCTCTCGCGGTGGAGCAATTCGGCTACGGCTTCGGCTTCACCGCCTACATGCTCTACATGATGCTCCTCGCCGAGGGCGCGCATCGCACCGCGCACTACGCGATCTGCACCGGCTTCATGGCCCTCGGCATGATGCTCCCCGGCATGGCCGCAGGTTGGCTCCAGGAACAACTCGGCTACGCGAACTTCTTCGTCTGGATCTGCCTCGCCACGATCCCGACTTTCCTCGCCACCGCCTTCATCCAAGTCGATCCCGCCTTCGGCCGGAAGACCTCATCCTCATAACGGCGCGACCCTCGCCGCTATAGCATATTAAATTATGTCATAGCCGTTGGCCGAATCGGAAAACCCGATTTGAAACACAAAGGCACCGAGCACACAGAGAAAGGCCACGGGATCTCTCCGTGCCTCCGTGCCTCTGTGCCTCTGTGGTTCACCTGAAGGGCTATAGTTTTTCTGAAAACGCTCTACCGCGACCGCCGCAATCTTCGCACCTCCGCGATAAACCGCTCCCACTGAAACGCCGGTCCCGGATCCACCTTGTTCTCCTGAATGTGGTAGTGCCCCAAAATCCCGCGATACCGCTTCAGCTCCTTCTCCGGCAGCTTGCGCATCAGCGGTTCGCCATCCGCGTCGCGCGGGATGTCGCTTTTCAACCGCGGGAAAATCTCGCCCAGCGCCGCCGTCAGTTTCGTCAGCGCCGCATACTGCTCGGGCGTCAGATCGTATTGAAGCAACGATCCCCCATGAATCGTTCCGCGCACCGGCTCGGCCCGCGCGGGACGCCCGACGAAATCGGGCGTAAGGATTCGCGGATCCTTGATCTGCGGCGGCACGCTCAACACCACGCCTCCCGCAACGTCCTCATTGCGTCGATACCAACGCTCCAAGGGCTGCGCCGCATCGGGCGGATACGCGCCAATGTTCGCGATCTCGATTCCAATCGAGCGATCGTTCGACGTCGTCGCGTGCAACGCCCGCTCCTGCAAATCGAGCGTCTGGTAAATCGTTCCATCCACATCGATCAGGAAGTGCGCGCTCAGTCCGCGCGAATGCAGCGCCTCGAAACACAGTTTGCTCAACCCGCACGCGTCGTAATGCAGCACCACTTGATCGACCACCTTGCCCAACCGCCGCACCGTCCACTCCGGCGTTTCATCGCGCGGACGCTCCGCATCGCGCAACGACGTCGGTCGCGGCACCATTCGCCGCCCTTTCGGATATCCGTTGTAGCCACCCGCCTCCATCCACGTGACCACGCGCGTCCCGATGTGAAATCGCTTCCCCGCCACAACGATCTCATCGCCGGCCACCGCGGGCGGCGCATACGACCGACAACCCGACGCCAGCAACAGCACACCGACCACAACCCACCACACCCAACATTTTCTCCGAAGCAGCGACGTCACGCGCCCTTTTTCCAAACCCCCACGGCCAGCGCGAGCCCTCGCTGTTTGGAATTTGAACCTTCCCTGGATCTTGGAGCTTGGATCTTGGAGCTTACTTCAGCCCCATCTTCTTCCGCTTCCGATACAGCGTCGCCTGATCGATCCCCAAAATCTCCGCCGCCTCGTTCATGCTCGAGGTCACTTCCAGCACGCGCTTGATGTGCTGCTCCTCCAACGCCTGCAAGGTCACCATCGCCCCCGTTTGCAGCGGCGCATCGCCGATCGACCCAGGATGACCTCCGCCTTGGCGAATCTCGATCGGCAGATCGCTCAACCCAATCAAATGCTCCGGCGCCAAAATCACCGCGCGCTCGATCGTGTTGCGCAGCTCGCGCAAATTTCCCGGCCAGCTGTAACGACGAATGCAATCCGCCGCCTCATCCGTAAAGCCCTGCACCTTTCGCCCAAACTGCACCGCGCAATGCTTCACGTAGTGCTCCGCAAATCGCAGCACATCCTTCGGCCGCGCGCGCAAGGGCGGCATCTCCACCGTGATCACGTTGAGCCGATAATAAAGGTCCTCGCGAAACGCCCCTTCCGCCACGCGCTTCTTCAAATCTCGATTCGTCGCGGCCACGATTCGCACGTCGCTGTGCCGCGTCACCGTCTCGCCGAGTCGCTCGTATTCCTTCTCCTGCAACAAACGCAGCAGCTTCGGCTGAATCTCCAGCGGCAGATCTCCGATCTCATCGAGGAACAGCGTCCCGCCTTCCGCCGCCTTCACCTTGCCCCAATGATCGCGCATCGCTCCCGTGAACGATCCGCGCACGTGCCCGAAGAGCTGGCTTTCCAACAACTCCTTCGACAGCGCCGGACAACTCACCGTCACAAAGGGCCGGTCCGCCAGATGGCTCTGCGCATGCAGCGCCCGCGCCGCCACACTCTTGCCCGTGCCGCTCTCGCCCAGAATCAAAACCGACGCCGTGCTCTTCGCCGCGCGATGCAATACATCCATCACCGCGCGCATCACCGGCGTCTCGAAATCGATCAGCGGCTCGGGGCTCTGCGATTGCACCTCCTTCACTTGCTCTTCGAGGCGCTCGATCTTCTGCCCCATTTCGTTGATGCGACGCAGACGCGCCAGCACCGCGTGAAACTGATCGCGCGTGAAGGGTTTCTCCAGGAAGTCCACCGCACCATGATGAAGCGCCTGCACCGCCGTCTTCACCGTGCCTTGCGCCGAAAACATCACCACCGGCAGATTCGGCCGCAGCTTGATCAACTGCGGCAATAACTGGAGGCCGTTCTGCCGGCCAAGATGCAAGTCGAGCAACACCGCATCGAACTTGTCCTCCCGCACCCGCTCCAACGCCACGTCGCCATTCGACGCACTCGTCGCAAAATGACCTTCCTCCTCGATCAAGAGGCAGGTCGCCTCGCGAAAAATCTGATCATCATCGACGACGAGGAAGTCCATGGCGGATCAATTTGTGCCGTTCGCCCGCGCGAAGTGGAGGATGAAGGTCGCACCCTGGCCCGCCACGCTCTCGAGATTCAATTCCCCGCGCATGTCCTGCACGAGCTTCTTAACGATGCTCAACCCGAGCCCCGTCGAAGGCTCGCCACCCGTCGGCCGCGCGCTGAGTCGACGATAACGACGGAAGATCTGCTGCTTGTCGTTCTCCGTGAAACCAGGGCCTTCGTCGATCACGCGACACTCGCCGCGATCGTCCGCCGCTTCCCCGACCACCAGTCGCACGCTTTTTCCCGGCGGGGAAAACTTCAACGCATTCGACACGAGATTATCCAACACCTGCTCGAGCGCCGCGCGGTCCGCATCGACGAGCACACCTTCCGTCGACTGCTCCAACGCCAGCCGGATATCTTTCCGGCTCGCATGCTCCGCATGGCGCTGCACCACCGCACTCGCCACGTCATGCAAATACACGGGCTGAAACTTCATCGGACGCCCGTGATCGACTTCCGAATTCGCCAGAAACTCTTTCACAAACGAAAGCATCTGGTCCGTCGCCCGCAGAATGTTCGTCGCCATCCGTTGAAAGCGCGTGTCGTTGATCGACTTCGCCTTCTCGTGAAGAAGCTGCACGCTCATCAACATTCCGCCCAAGTGATTCTTGAGGTCGTGCGCCAGGATGCCGAGGAGCTCATCCTTGTCCTCCGCCAATTGCCGCAACCGATCCCGCGCCGTCTTCAACGCCAGATGCGTGCGCACTCGCGAGAGCAACTCCGCCGCATTGAAGGGCTTCGTCACATAATCGACGCCGCCACTTTCAAGCGCTCGCACGATCAGCGATTTATCGTCCGCCGCCGACAGGAAGATGATCGGAATATCGATCCACCCGACGTTCGCGCGAATGCGACGGCACACTTCGAAACCGTCCAAACCCGGCATCAACACATCCAGCAGAATCAAATCCACCTGCCGCTCATCGAGACGCCGCAGCGCCTGTTCGCCATCGAGCGCAGGCACAATCTCAAACCCCAAGTGCCCCAGCATGTCGCTAAGCACACGAAGATTGGTTTCCTGATCGTCGACGACCAGGATGCGAGCGGAGGACAATTCGCGATGGGGCACGGTTAGAAGCAGAAAATAGAACCCGACGTGGCGAAAACAGCCCGCGCGTTGCGACGAGAATCACACGGCATCTCCGACGCATCGCCCGGGCGGTCGTGCAACTCGCAAAGTAAGGAAGTCATGGGGCAGAGGCCCGACCGCGGCCGGGAACACTTGTTCATCATCTCGCGTGCAAAATGCGAATTTACGCCGAATAGCAAAGTTTATGCGCACGCAGGTTCACGAACCTTCACCGCGCGCACCCTTCAGCCCGCGCCCCCCGCCTGCTCGCCCGCGTCCCTCTCAACGCGCCTGCAACGGATCAATCATCCAAAGCTGCTTCTCCACCTTGCGCATCGATCCGTAGAGCAAATTCGCCGTGGCCGAATCCGTCGCCCGCTGCGCTTCGCGAAACGCCCGCACCAACGCGCGGCCCGAAGCGCGACACGCCTTGATGCACATCTTCAGCGATCGCTGCGACGCTTGGTTGATCGCCCGCGCGCTCGAACTCGATCCGGTCCGCAGGTTCACCGCAAAGGGTGCGCGCGAATCCGGCCTTTCCGGACACGCACATTCCAACTCAGCCAGCCGCCGAACGATCCCCGTTCGCGCGTCGACGAGAAGCGAAATCAATTTCTCCGTGTGCTCCCGGTGCGGCGTCCCCGCCGCAAGGTCGGCGCGCAGAGATTCTTCCCAGGCGCCGAGTTGATCGTGCGCCGCCAGCAACTGCCGGATCACGCGATCCTGGCGGCGGACAGACAGGGAGGTGCTCACGCAGCAGGCTCGATTCCGTTGACGTTCAAGCCGCCACCAACCCCGCCACTTGCGCGGGCAGCGCTGGAGCCTGCTTCGTCGCCGCCAGCCACTCCGCCCCGGCCGGACTCGAAATCGTTTCGATTCCAACGTGCTGAAAAACATGCCACGCGACCGACGCCTGCACCTCGTTCCGCGCATGCACGCACAACACGATGCGATCTTCCTCCACCTTCTCCAACACGCGCTTCGCGTCCGCCGGCGTGAGGTTCAAGACCTCCAATTCCCGCCCAAACTTCGGCGACCGGATGTTCGAGTAGCTCTTGAAAAGTCGGCCCAGCACTCCGGCCGCTGCGACCTCAATCGCGGAAGCGAACGGAACGTCCTGAAAATGCTTCAACCAACAACACACGGCATTCGGCGCACGCCGGCGCGGAAAAACGGCCGAGATGCGGTCCGCGGGAATCCCCGCGCGAATCAATCGCACCAGAGCGATATCGGCCTGCAGCCTTGAGAACGCGTCTGCAAAAACAGGAATCGATGCCATTGGAATTGAGAGGTGAAGTGTTGGGGCCAATTCGCCGGCGAAGGATTCGCACGGCATGAGAAGTTGGCTGGACCTTCGTATAGCTAGGCGCGGGCCATCCGACCGCACAGACCTCAAATGTTTGATCCACAATGAAATCAATTTCCCCGCCTCACCTCCTCGACAGCGGGTTCCGCTGCATTTTGCGAAATCGGGGAAACCCCGGCATGCACTCTGCACACGCACCCCGAGGAACTCTCGCTCGCCTCGCGATCAAGATGCGTTTCCGCGAATTGCGTTGCTCGCCCTCCGTCCGAAGCCAACCGTCCGCCTCCGCGCGCGCGTGTTTCGCCGCCGTCGCCGTCCTTACACCACCCGGCCCAGCCGCCCACGCCGACTTCCCCGCCATGTATCAGGTCACTTTCTCCGAACAAAGCATGCGCGAGCTCAACCGCCTCGATAAGCTCGCGCAGCTCGATGTCATCGGCCCCATCACCAGCCTCAAACCCGCCGATCTCGCCCACCCGCGCGAACCACTCGGCCGTTTCACCCGCCGCGACCGCCAATACTACCGGTTGCGCGCCGGCGACTACCGGCTCTACTTCGAAGTGAAGGGCGAAACGTTGCACACGCACTACATCCTTCATCGCAACTCGCTCGAAGATTTCCTGCTGCGCAACAAACTCCCCGTCACCGAACAGCAGCTCTTCGAACAGGACTCCAAATTCTGGAAATACCTCGAAAGCCTCACGAAATGACGGCGCCCCAAAACGATCTCGAACAGCGCGAGGATCCTTACAACGTCACCAACGCCAGCCGCATCTACTTCCTGCCGAATGCCATGACGGCCGGAAATCTCTTCTGCGGCTTCATGGCGGTCGTGAGCTGCATCCACGCCCGCCTCGCCGAAACGGCCCTCGACGGCACCTACCTCCAAACCACCGCCGCCGGCCACTACCGCTACGCCGTCTGGGCCATCCTCGGCGCCGCCGCCTTCGACGCCCTCGACGGACGCCTCGCGCGCATGGGCGGACGCGAATCGCTCTTCGGCGCCGAATTCGACTCGCTCGCCGATGTCGTCTCGTTCGGCTTCGCGCCGGCGTTGTTGATGTTCTTTTTCATCCTGTCTCCCACTCAAGGATACCAGGAATTCCGCAACATCGGCTGGTTCCTCGGCTTCGTTTACCTGCTCTGCGCCGCGATCCGCCTCGCCCGCTTCAACGTCATCACCAACCCGCTGCTCCACCGCAGCGCCAAGGATTCCAACAAAGACTTTGTCGGCCTCCCCGTCCCCGCCGCCGCCGCCACCGTCGCCGCTCTCGTCCTTTTCCTCCTCAAGCTCATCGAGACCGATCGCAGCCTCAAGGCCGGCGCCCTCGCGCTCCCGTTTCTCATGGCGCTCATCGCCGTGTTGATGGTGAGCACCGTCCGCTACCCAAGCGGCAAGCAGCTCGATCTCCAAACGCAAACAAAGCTCCGCAACTTCATCCTCTTTCTCGCCCTCATCGGCGTCATCGTCCTCTTCAAGGAAATCGCCGTCCTCTGCGTCTGCCTCGGCTACATCTTCTTCGGCCTCGTCCGCCACTGGCGCCGCCCACGCATCAAAAGCGCGTGACCCCTCACCTCATCCTGGAAGCGCGGCGCCTCCCACCGCGCTTTTTCGATTTCCGAATTCCGTGTCAGCAACGTGACGATTTCGTTTCAACAACTCGACGCTGTGAACAACACCCCACTTGTTGGCCTCGCGAAGCAGAGTTTTTCACAACGCGAAATCGCCCTTTCTCCGAGGGAAAACCGCCGGTTGCTGGTCTTGTTGGCCGCCTATAAGAATACGGATCTAATTCCTTATTGAACCTACCTTCTTTTATCCTTTGTTAGCTTCCCCAAGAAGGCGTCCACCCCCTGCATGAAATTCAAAATCAACCGCGACCACTTCGCCAGCGGCCTCGCCCAAGTCCTCAACGTCGTCGGCTCCAAAGCCACCATGCCGATTCTCAGCAATGTGCTGATCGAGGCCGAGAAGGATCAAATTTCCCTCACGACCACCAACCTCGACCTCGGCATCCGCTGCAAGATCAAGGCCGACGTGAAGGAAACCGGCGCCGTCACGCTCCCGGTCAAACGCCTCGCCGGCATCGTGCGCGAATTGCCCAATGTCGACGTCACCGTCGACGCCTCGCCGAATCATCAGGTGAAGCTCACCTCCGGCGGCTCCAACTTCCGCATCATGGGCATCGGCAAGGAAGAATTCCCGCCGCTGCCCGAGTTCGGTGACGAAAAAGCCTTCACCCTCGAACAGGCCGACCTCACCACGATGCTCAAGAGCGTCGCCTACGCGCAATCGACCGACGAGACGCGCTACATCCTCAACGGCGTGTATTTCAATTTCAAGGACGGCAAACTCTCGCTCGTCGCCACCGACGGCCGCCGCCTCGCCCTCGTCTCCCGCGAAATGGATGTCCCCGCCGAAAGTTCCGGCGCCATCATTCTCCCGGCGAAAACCGTCAGCGAACTGCAACGCCTCCTCGACAAGGGCGAAAAGCTGAAGATCAACTTCAACGATCGCCGCGCCGCGTTTCAGATTAACACCGACAAAGATACGAGCGGTCTCGTCGACAGCATCTATCTCTATTCGAAGGTCGTTGAGGGAAATTATCCCAATTACCAACAGGTTATTCCCAAAGAGACGCACCAGCGCATCAAGCTCGAGCGCGAGCTCTTCCTGCAATGCGTCCACCGCGCCGCGCTCGTCTGCTCCGAGAAATCCAACTCGGTGAAGATCAAGCTCTCGAGCAACCTCCTCGAAATCACCGCGCAAAGTCCCGACTTCGGCGAGGCTCACGAATCCATGGCCATCGGCTACAGCGGCCCCGACCTTCAAGTCGCCTTCAACCCGACGTTCGTCATGGACCCGCTCCGCGCGCTCACGAAGGACGAGATCTTCTTCGAACTGAAGGACGACGTCAGCCCTGGCGTATTCAAAACGCTCGACGCCTTCCTCTGCGTGATCATGCCCGTCCGCCTGAGCTAGGTGGAGCCCGACGTCCTCGTCGGGCTTTTGTCCGCTCCCCACTCGTGCTCGCGGATCGCCAACATCGTTTGAGCGCGGTCCGATCCGCCGTATAGTTGCGCCGCCCAAATGCCTTTCTCCTACGCCATCGTCGTCGCCGTCGTCGTCTCGCTGCTGGTCATGCAGATCAACCAGCGCGTCGCGTCGCCGTTGCTCTCGATTGCCGACCGCTGGCTGCGCTGGATCATCTTTTCCTTCGGCGGCGCTTTCCTGTGCATTGATTTCGAACTCATCGATCGCCCGTTCTGGGTCCTCGTCGCGTTGTTCTTCATCATCTGGTTCCTCGCCGAAACGCTCCTCAACTGGCTCCGCATCCACGCACTCAGCGTCAGCCCGCTGCCGCTTTTCCCCAAATTCATCGTCAACGACGGCGGCGACGAGTGGCCGATCCAACCGCGACTCCTCCGCGTGCGCGAATGGCTTCGCAACGAGGGCTTCAGACAAATCCAAGCCCTCAAAGCCGAGGTCGGCGGTGGCATCTACCTGCGCGTTTCCATCTACCAAAACGCCGACGCCACCATCCGCGTCCAAGTCACGTTCATCCCGCAAGCCAGCGGCGCCATCACCGTCTGCTACGCGTTGACGTCACTGACCTCCGACGGTGCCCGCTACATCACCGACAATCTCTACGTCCCTTTCGCCGGCTTCTACCCCGAACACTGGTTCGTCGAACGCGCCCCGTGGCGCCGTTCGCTCGCCAGCCTGCTCGCTCGTCATCGCGTCCGGCTCTCTCGCTCCGGAGCAACACCCGAACCTTTCACCGACGAACCGTTGTCCGACATCAACAGCTCGCAACAGGAGCTCGATCGCGTGAACACCGCCCTCGGTTTCCTCCACACGCCGCCCGAACGCGAAGACCTCGGCAAAATCACGCACCACGGCCGCTACCGCGTCTGGAAGGAAATCTGGATGCTCAACTACCTCGGCCGCGCCCTCCGCTACGAGTGACGTAGGTTGCGCGCTCGCCGCGCAACCCAAGGTAGGGCGAACCGTCCTCGGTGAGCCGTTTTCGGCGAGCCGTCTTCGCTCCCTCCCACGTCCCGCCGCGCCGAACGCGCCGCCTACCCGCCGATATAACTCATCTCAATCTTCTCGCGCATCTCCCCCGCCGCGATCACCTCCGCCCGCTCATCGCTGTAGCGATCCATCCGCCCACCCCACACGCGAGCAACATAACGCGACAACTCCTCGTCATCCGCTCCCGCGCGCAAACACCCGAGCACGTCCCACCCGAGCGACGCGAACAGGCACGTGTAAAGCTTCCCGTCCGCCGACAATCGCGCGCGGTGACAATCCCGGCAAAACGGCTCCGTCACCGAACTAATGATACCGATTTCGCCACGCCCGTCCTTGTAGCGATACCGCGCCGCCACTTCGCCGCGATACGCCGGCCCGCTCGCCTCGAGCGGCCACACCGCATCGATCCGCGCCACGATCTCCTTCGCCGGCACCACCCGCTCCGCCGTCCAATGATTCGTGTTGCCCACATCCATGAACTCGATGAACCGCAACGGCATCCCGCGCTCCCGAAAATACGCGCACAACTCCAGCAACTCGCCGTCGTTCACCCCGCGTTGCACCACCGTGTTGATCTTCACCGCCAACCCGCTCGCCGCCGCCGCCTCGATCCCGCGCAACACCCGCTCAACCTTGAAACCGAGCCCATTCATCCGCCCCGCCGTCGCATCGTTCAACGCATCCACCGACACGTTCACGCGATCCAACCCCGCCGTTCGCAACGCCGCCGCCTGTTTCTCCAACAGCCATCCGTTCGTCGTCAGCGCCACATCCGGCAAACCCACCTCTTCCTTCAACGCCCGCACCAGCTCCGGCACATCCGTCCGCAACAACGGCTCGCCACCCGTCAACCGCACTTTCTCCACCCCGAGTCGCCGAAACGCCCCCACGATCCGCACGATCTCCCGCAACGACATCAACTGCGGATCTCTCAAAAACGCATGCGCCGGGCCGAACACTTCCTTCGGCATGCAATACGGACACCGGAAATTGCAGCGATCGGTGACGGAGATGCGCAAATCGCGCAGCGGACGATTGAACTGATCGGTCGGTTGACCCATGTAGGAGCCTGCTTGCAGGCGATTCTTCGTGCGGAGTAAGCCAACCCTTTCTCCGTCTGCAAGCAGGCTTCCCTCGCCATGCTCACCCCCGACCAAGCGGAGAAACTCATCCTCGAAAACATCGCGCCCTTCCTCCGCGAAGACTGCCCGCTCCTCTCCGCCCACGGTCGCATCCTCCGCCAGGATCTCCGCGCCGATCGCGATCTCCCGCCTTTCGATCGGGTCACGATGGACGGCTACGCGCTGCGCTCCTCCGCTGCCGCCTCCGGCGTCTCCAAATTTCGGATTCAAGGCACCCAGGCCGCCGGCATGCGTCCGCTCAAACTCAACGACGCCCCCGACACCTGCGTCGAAGTGATGACCGGCGCCGTCCTTCCCGCCGACGCCGATTGCGTCGTCCCCTTCGAAGACACCACGCGCGAAAACAACACGATCGCCCTCGCCCCTTCCGCCCGCGTTTCTCCCGAATCCGCCCTTCACCGCCGCGGCAGCGATCACGCCGCCGGCGCCACCATCGTCTCCGCCGGCGCCAAACTCACCGGACGCGAAATCGCCGTCGCCGCCGCGGTCGGCGCCGTTTCGCTCGTCGTCTCCGCAATCCCCAAAATCGCCGTGATCGCCACCGGCGACGAACTCGTCGAAGTCGACGCCCCCGTCGCCCCCCACCAGATCCGCCGCAGCAACGACTACGCCCTCCGCGCCGCACTCATCGCCGCCGGCTATTCCCGCGTCGAACGCCTCCACCTCCGCGACGTGAAACACGAGGTCGAACACCTCCTCTGGCACACGCTCGCCGAATACGACGCCGTCCTCATCACCGGTGGCGTATCAAAAGGAAAATACGACTTCCTCCCCGCCGCGCTCGCATCCCAGGGCGTGAAGAAAATCTTCCACGGCGTCGCCCAACGCCCCGGCAAACCGTTCTGGTTTGGCATCAGCCAGCGACGCACACCCGTCTTCGCGCTCCCCGGCAATCCCGTCTCCGCCTACACCTGCCTTCATCGTTACGTTCTTCCCGCGCTCGCCCACGCCAGCGGCGCCGCACCCGCGCCCGTTCGCACCGCCGCGCTCGCCACGTCCGTCACGTTCAAACCGCCGCTCGCCTATCTTCTTCCCGTCAAACTCCACAGCGGCCCTCACGCCGAACTCCTCGCCACGCCCGATCCGTCCAACACCTCCGGCGACTTCGCCGGCCTCGTCAACACCGACGGCTTCATCGAACTTCCCGCGGAGCAAACCGACTTTCCCGCCGGCACCGTCGCCCGCATCTGGTCCTGGGTGTAGGAGCGACTTTACGTCGCGATCAAACCACCTTCCGCTCCCCGCATGCTCTCCCACCTCAACGCCGCCGGTCAGCCCGCGATGGTCAACGTCGGCGAGAAACCCGTCACGCGTCGCACCGCCCACGCCGTCGCGATCGTGTCGCTCCCGCCCGAACTCGCCGCGCTCCTCAAAGACGGCGAAATCCACACCAAGAAAGGCCCGATCTTCCAAACCGCCGTGCTCGCCGGCGTGATGGGCGCCAAACGCACCAGCGACCTCATTCCACTCTGCCATCCGCTCGCGCTCGACGACTGCCAGATCGAAATCCGTCCCGACACCTCGCACCGCGAGCTCGCGATTCACTGCCGCGTGCAAACCCACGCCAAAACCGGCGTCGAAATGGAAGCGCTCACCGGCGCCACCGTCGCCGCGCTCACGCTCTACGACATGGGCAAGGCCGTCTCCCACGGCATCGTCATCCGCGAGGTCCGGCTGGTTGAAAAAACCGGCGGCAAGAGCGACTATCGAGCTCCCTAACGAAACCTGCGCTTCGCGACATGCCCAAGCTCACGATTCAATACTTCGCCATCCTCCGCGAACAACGCGGCGTCACCCGCGAACTTCTCGAAACCTCCGCCACCACCCCCGCCGCGCTCTACGAAGAACTCCGCGCGCGCCACGGCTTTACCCTTCCTCCCGACCGCATCCGCGCCGCCATCAACGGCGACTTCGCCCCACCTGGCTCTCCTCTCCGCGACGGCGACGAGCTCACGTTCATCCCTCCCGTCGCCGGCGGCTGATCCTCTCGATGTTTGGAATTTCCTCCGCTCCGCTCGACCCTTCCGCGCTGAAGCAAACCTTGCTCGACCCTCACGCGGGCGCCTGCGTCACGTTCGAAGGCTGGGTGCGCGATCATAACGACGGCCGCTCCGTCCGCGCGCTCGACTACGAGGCGTTCGCCGAACTTGCCGAGCGCGAGGGCAATCGCATCCTCGACGAAGCTCGCGCAAAATTCGACCTCGTCACCGCCCACTGCGTCCACCGCGTCGGCTCGCTCCAAATAGGCGATCTCGCGGTCTGGACCGGTGTCGCCGCCGCTCATCGCGGCGCCGCATTCGACGCGTGCCGCTACATCATCGACGAAGCGAAGGCCCGCGTGCCGATCTGGAAGAAGGAGCACTACGTCGAAGGCGCGAGCGAATGGATCAATTGCGCCACGCGCGGCGCTCACGCCGCAGCGTCTGCCCGGCGATAAGCCATGCGCGAAGCCTTGCAACAAACGCGCAGGCTTCGCCAAAAAAGAAGGGTGCTTCGGCGTTGAGATCAGCGCCGCGATTTTCATGTTCGTAGGCCCCGCTGCGCATTTATGGCCGATCACCCCTATGCGTTTCTTGCCCTGTTTCTCGGGGTGGCTGTCGCCTTCCCGTTGATCATGCTCGGCGTCGCGCGCGCGTGGGTGAAATTCTTCCAACCCGCCAAACCCGGCCCGCTCAAAAACGCCACCTACGAATGCGGCCTCCCGCCCAGCGGCGACTCGTGGATCCAGTTCAAAGCGCACTATTATCTCTACGCGATTTTCTTCCTGATCTTCGACGTCGAGGTCCTCTTCCTCCTCCCGTTCGCCGTCGCGTTCACCGGCCTGCCCGCCGGCGCATTGTTCGCGATGCTCGTCTTCATCCTGCTGCTTGCCGAGGGCCTCGTCTGGGCCTGGCATCGCGGCTACCTCGAATGGAAATGAGCAACGAAGCGCCCGCGACCGCGCCCCTCTCCGACGCCGAGCGCGACGAGCTCCGCCGTCACGGCATCCTGCTCACCAGCCTCGAAGAGCTCCACAACTGGGGCCGCAGCAATTCCATCTGGCCCCTCCAATTCGGCCTCGCCTGCTGCGCGATCGAAATGATCGCCACCGCCACCGCCCGCTTCGACATCGCCCGCTTCGGCGCCGAAATCTTCCGCCCTTCCCCACGCCAGGCCGACCTCATGATCGTCTCCGGCACGGTCACCAAAAAAATGGCGCCCCAGGTCGTCCGCCTCTGGAACCAGATGCCCGAACCGAAATACTGCATCGCGATGGGCGCCTGCGCGATCTCCGGCGGCCCTTTCAAACAGGGCTACAACGTCCTCAAGGGCATCGATCGCTTCATCCCGGTCGACATCTACATCCCGGGCTGCCCGCCCCGCCCCGAAGCCCTCCTCAACGGCCTCATCGAGCTCCAAAAAAAGATCCGCGCCGAACGCCTCGCCGGCCCCGCCGCCGCGCGACACACCCGCCCCGAAAAACCCAGCGAGTATCCAATTCCTGAATTCGGCGAACACGACCTCGACCCGCCCCAAAACCCTGACGTGTGGCAACCCGCCCCGCCGCTGCCGCGCACCGGAAAAGCGTAAACCGTCCGCGGCGGGGAAGCTCCAAGAACCAAGCACCAAGTTCCAATGAACCTCCAACCTTCAGACGCCAACCCCGCCACCCTTGATGTTTGGAGCTTCTCTGGAGCTTCTCTGGAGCTTGGATCTTCTTCGCGCTAGCGAGCCATGGAGACCCTGGAGCAAATCCGCACCCGCCTCCTCGCCCGTTTCCCCGCGGCGCAAATCGCGCTCGTCACGAATCCCGGCCCCGCCGCCGAACACTCGCTGCTCCTCGACTCTACTCACGCCCGCGACATCGCTCTCTTCCTGCGCGATTCGCCCGGCCTCCGCTTCGATTACTGCTCCAACGTCACCGGCGTCGACTGGCCCGAAAAAGAGATCGTCGAAACGACCAAAACCACCACGCCCGATCCCGCCGGCGGTCCCGATAAGGTCGTCGAAACCAAAACCAAACGCGTCGAGCCCGGCACCCTCGAAGCCGTCTATCACCTCTACTCGATGGAGCTGAAACACGGTCCCGTCATCCTCCGCCTCCGCACCGCCAACCGCTCCGACCAAGTCTCGCTCCCTTCCCTCACGCCCGTCTGGCGCTCCTGCGAATTCCAGGAACGCGAGATCTTCGACCTCTTCGGCATCGTCTTCGAACATCATCCCGACCTCCGCCGTATCCTGATGTGGGATACGTTCAAAGACCACCCCATGCGCAGGGATTACGTCGCGCCCGACGACTTCGAATGGGAGCCCACGCCGCACGGCGAAGTCCTCACCCGCGCCCAAAAACACTACTCCGATGGAGGCGCGGTGCCCCCACCCCGCACCTCCGCTCCTTCCTCGGGAGGTCCCGCATGACCCCCTCCGACCTCTCAACTCCGTTCGCCGCGCCGAGCGGCGCAACGGTCCGCGCCGTCCACGACGAATTCCACGGCGACCTCCTCGAAGTCTCCCTTGGCCCGCAACACCCTTCGACCCACGGCGTATTCCGCATGGTCGCCACGCTCGACGGCGAGCGGGTCGTGAAGTTGAAACCGGTTTTTGGATACCTCCATCGCAACCACGAAAAACTCGGCGAGAACACCACCTACCTCGCCTCGATGCCCTACACCGATCGTCTCGATTACCTCTGCTCGATGACGAACAACTGGGCCTACGCGCTCGCCGTCGAAAAACTCGCCGGCCAGCCCGTCCCCGATCGCGCGCAATACCTCCGCATCATCCTCGCCGAGCTCACGCGCCTCGTGAACCACCTGTGCCTCGTCGGTTTCCTCTTCAACGACCTCGGCACCTCTTTCACGCCGCTGCTCTACGCCTTCCGCGAACGCGAAAAAATCCTCGATCTCTTCGAATCCCTTTCCGGCTCCCGGATGATGCACAACTACCAGCGCTTCGGCGGCTGCCGCATTGACCCGTCACCCGAATGGCTCGCCGCCGCCAGCAAGCTCGTCGACCACTTCCCGCACTTTCTCGACGAGTTCGAACAACTCCTCACCGGCAACGAAATCATGCTCGCGCGCACGCAGGGCGTCGGCGTCCTCCCGCGCGATCTCGCCATCAACGCCGGCATCACCGGCCCCATGCTCCGCGCCAGCGGCGTCGCCTACGACGTCCGCAAGGTCGACGGCTACGGCTTCTATCCGCGTTTCGATTTCCGCATCCCGCTCGGCGAACACGGCGACACCTACGATCGCTACATGATGCGCATCCTCGAAATGCGCGAATCCGTGAAAATCCTCCAACAAGCCTTTCGCGATCTTCCCGCCGGCCCGATCATGGACCCCAAAGCGAAGATCCGCGGCTTCCGCCCCAAACCGGGCGAAGCCTACGGCCGCATCGAAGGCCCGAAGGGCGAAATCGGCTTCCACCTCATCAGCGACGGCGGCCCGAATCCCTACCGCTACCGCATTCGCCCGCCGTCCTTCATCAACCTCACCGTGCTCGAGGACATGTGCCTCGGCCACACGATCGCCGACTCCGTCGTGATCCTCGGCTCCATCGACATCGTCCTGGGAGAAGTCGACCGCTGATTTCTCCACCACGGATTAACACCGATGCACACGGATCAACCCCACCTCTGTCATTCTGAGCGAAGCGAAGAATCCACGGCCGCGAACCCGCTTCGTCATCGAACGCATGGGTTCTTCGCTGCGCTCAGAATGACAAACGGAGTTTTCCAACTCCAAACTCAAAACCCCAAACTCCAAACCCCGCGCCAGCGATGCTAGGCTCCGGCATACTCAAAGGCCTCGCCGTCACCGCGAAAAACCTCGCGGGCAGCTACACCACGCCCGAACGCCTCGTCACGGTCGAGTATCCGGAAAAACGCCTCCCGATCCCCGAGGCGTATCGCAACTTTCCTTTCCTCGTCACCGAAAACGCCGAGGACCCGATGGGCACGCTGCGCTGCGTCGCCTGCCAGATCTGCGAGAAGGAATGCCCGCCGCAGTGCATCTACATCGAGAAATCGAAGGACAAAAAACCCGACGCCAACGGAAAGCCCCAACTCTACCCCGCCGTTTTCGACATCGATATCTCCGTCTGCATGAGCTGCCAGATCTGCGTCGAGGTCTGCCCGTTCGACGCGATCAAGATGGACCAGGTC
>JAFAAS010000031.1 GCA_023426435.1 Verrucomicrobiota bacterium
CTATTAGGTTACACCCCCCCCGCCGTCGCCCGCCTCACCGCCCGCCTCGAAGAATACCTCCGCGGCCACACCGAAATCCTTCTCGACTAACCCCTCGCAGCTTTCCGCTGGATTTCGATTTCCCTTCCCCGCCCCACGTGTGTTCCGTGGGCCTTCCATGGTTTTCGACCTCGACCAACGCACCGCCTCTCTGAGCGTCGGCGAGTTCGCGTCCTTTATCACCGGCCCGCGCGACGCCTCCGGCGGTCCACAAGGCGTCTGGCGCGCCCAACTGGGCACCCACTGGCACAACCAGCTCCGCGCCCGCGCCACCGACGAATCGCCCGCCACCGAATTCGAAATCCCCCTCACCGGCCGCATCGCCCACCACGGCTGGACCCTCACGCTCACCGGGCGCATCGACCAACTTCTCCGCACCGACACTTCGCTCACGCTGCGCGAAATCAAAACCGTCACCCGCGAGCTCCCCGCCGACGAATCCGAACTCCGCTCCGCCTACCCCGACTACTTCGCCCAACTCGCCACCTACGCCACCCTCCTCCGCTCCGACACTTCCGGACTCTCAACCCTCAACCCTCCACTCTCAACTCCCAGCTCCGAGCTCGTCTTCGTCGAAGTCTCCAGCGGCCTCGCCCAAACCGTCACCCTCACGCCCGCCGACGACGCTTTCTTCCGCGTCCAGCTCGAGCGGCTCACCGAATTCCTCGATCACCGCCATCGCGCGCGCGAACGCCTCCGCCACCTCGCTTTCCGCCCCGCCTTCGCCACGCCCCGCCCCGGCCAGGAAACCACGCAGCGCGACCTCACCGCCACCTTCGAAAAACACCCGCTCGTCCTCTTCGAAGCTCCGACCGGCTTCGGCAAAACCGGCGTCCTCCTCGAATTCGCCCTCGGCCAGCTCCGCTCCGGCCACTTCGACCGCGCCCTCTACCTCACGAGCAAATCCACCGGCCAGCTCCAGGTCGTCCGCACCCTCCAGCAGATGACCACCCCTGCTCCGCTGTCCGATCTCTCAACTCTCAACTCTCCCCCCTCAACTGCGACGACGCCCGTCGCCGTCTGGCACGTCCGCAACAAATCCGAGCACTGCGTCAATCACACGTTCCACTGCGTCCGCGACGCCTGCGCCTACCTCGCCGACGCCGCCGCCCGCTGGTCCTCGTCCGGCCTCGCTCGTTTCTACCTCGACGAAAAACACCCGCGCGATCTCGACACCCTCCGCGCCGCCGGCCGCTCCGCCCGCATCTGCCCTTACGAAATCACCCGCACCGCGCTCGCCTTCAACGATGTCTGGATCGGCGACTACAACTACGTCTTCGCCCCCCGCAACCGCGGCCTCTTCTTCGAACAACCGGGCTTCGATCCCGCGCGCACGCTTCTCCTCATCGACGAGGCCCACAACCTCCCCGCTCGCGTCGCCGACGCCTACTCGCACGCCTTCACCGCCGCCGCCGCGTTCGCCGTTCGCGACGAACTCCACCGCGTCCGCCCCCTCGCCCAACTCGTCACCGCCTGGGATCACTGGTGCCACTTTCTCCACCAACTCCGCCGCGCCGACGCCCTCTCCGCCGGCGCCGAAGACGACGCCCGCCACCTTCTCGCCGAAATCGCCAAACACCTCTCCGCCACCTCCCTCGACTTCGCCGAGCTCGGCCCTCACGCCTCCGACGCGCTCTGGTCCATCCCCGCCCTCCTCGACGACCTTTCTTCCTCTCAAATCTCAAATCCCAAATCTGAACTCGCTCTCCCCCGCCTCTGGTGGTCCCCCGCCGACAGCGAACTTGCTCTCACCTGCCTCGACGCCTCCCCCGCCATCGGCGCCACCCTCCGCGAATTCGGCGGCGCCGTCCTCGCCAGCGCCACCCTTACCCCCACCGACGCCTTTGCCGCTTCCTGCGGCCTCGACACCCCGTCCGATTCCGAAATCTCAAATTTCAAATCTCAAATCGCCGCGCCGCCGCCTCCTGACCGCCTCGGCACCCTCAACAAACGCCAAACCAAAAAACTCTACGCCCAACTCACCAGCGCCGCCGATCTCCTCCGCGTCGAAGAAGCCCGCGATGCCGCCCTCCCCGCCCTGGTCCGCGCCCACACGCCTTGGCGCGACGGCGCCTACGACGTCGCGATCGACGCCCGCGTCGACACCACCTTCCAACACCGCTCCCACCACTACACCACCACCGCCGCCACCATCGCCGCGCTCGCTTCTCTCAATTCTCAACCTTCAACCGTCAACTCCGCCACGCCCCGCGCCGCAGTCGCCGTCTTCTTCCCGTCCTACGCCTACGCCGACGCCATCGCCCGCGAGCTCTCCCAAATCGCCCCGCACGTCCGCGTCGCCCAACAACCTCGCGTCCGCGATCTCGCCGCCCAAACCGCCTGGGTCGAATCCTCCCTCACCTCCGCCGACACCCTCTTCCTCGTCCTCGGTTCCAGCTTCTCCGAAGGCATCGACGCCCTCGGCGGCCGCATCTCCCACGCGATGGTCGTCGGTCCCGCGCTTCCCGAAGTAAACGCCGTCCAGCGCGCCCGCCTCGCCGAATTCGCCCCGCTCGGCCGCGACGCCGCCGTCCGCCGCGTCTATCAACTTCCGGGCATGACCAAAGTGAACCAGGGTCTCGGCCGCCTCGTCCGCGCCCCCGGCCAGCACGCCCGCGTCCTCCTCCACTGCCGCCGCTTCCTCGAACCGGCCTATCAAAACCTGCTCGCCCCCGACTACCGCACCACTCGCATCCTCCGCACCGACCCCGACCTCACCACCTGGCTCGCCTAAAATTTCGTGCTCCGTGCTCGTGATCGTGCTCATGCTCATGCTCGTGCTCATGCTCATGCTCGTGCTCGAACGCCTCCGCCCCGCCTTCCCCTCTCCACCTCAATAACTTCACGCAGAGCCCCGTGCCGAAGATCACGCCGCCTCCGCACCAAGAACGCAGAATGCTCCTCTCCGTGTCTCTGTGCCTCGGGTTAACGATCGTTTGATGCAAGTAGCGTTCCGCACCGCATCTTCATCCCCCGCGACCCCGCCCGACATTTCTCTTTACCGACGTTTCCCCCGTCCCCACAACCAACCCTCGTGGCCTCTCCTAAGACCATCGGCCCCGACGAAATTCACGCCGCGATCGACCGGCTCGCTGCCGCTATTTCCGCGCAACACGCCGCGACCGCATCGCCGCTCCTGCTCCTCGGCATCGCCAACGGCGGCATCGAACTCGCCCGCCGCCTCGCGACCCGGCTCTCCGCTCTCAACGCTCATCTCTCAACTCGCTCGGGCACCCTCGATATCTCCTTCCATCGCGACGACATCGGCCGCAACCCCATCCCCAAGGAGTTCGCCGCCACCCACATCCCCGCCGATGTCAACGGCGCCACCGTCATCCTCGTCGACGATGTCCTTTTCTCCGGCCGCACCGTCAAAGCCGCCCTCGACGAGCTCTTCGACCACGGCCGCCCCACCCAGGTTCAACTCGCCATCCTGGTCGACCGCGGCGGCCGTCGCCTTCCCTTCGCCGCCGACTACACCGGCCTCACCCTCGAAGTCCCCGCCGCGGAGAAAGTCACCGTGAAACTCGACCCTGCCAACCCCGCCGCCGACACCATCCAGGTCGTCCCCACGCCGCCCACTCGAAAATCGGAAATCTAAAATCGAAAATTCCACCGATGCCCTGGACGCGCCGCCACCTCCTCACGCTCGAGGAACTTTCGCTCGAGGAAATCGAGCAAATCCACGCCACCGCCGTCGCCTTCAAGCGCACGCTCACGCGCAGCGTGAAAAAGGTCCCCGCCCTCCGCGGCAAAACCATCGTCAATCTCTTCCTCGAGCCCAGCACGCGCACGCGCATGGCCTTCGACATGGCCGCCAAGCGCCTCAGCGCCGACGTCATTTCCTTCGACGCCGCCAGCTCCTCCACCACCAAGGGCGAAACCCTCCGCGACACCGCCGAAAACATCGCCGCGCTCGGCGCGGACATGATCGTCATCCGCCACGCCGCCGCCGGCTCCCCGCTCTACCTCTCGCAAATCCTCGACATCCCCGTCGTCAACGCCGGCGACGGCTCCCACGAGCACCCCACGCAAGGCCTCCTCGATACCTTCACCATGAAGGAGCACCTCGGCTCCCTCAAAGGCCGCAAGGTCGTCATCCTCGGCGACATTCTTTTCAGCCGCGTCGCCCGCTCCAACATCCACGCGCTCACCAAGCTCGGCGCCGATGTCACCCTCGTCGGTCCCTCCACGCTCGTCCCGCACTGGTTCACCGACCTCGGCGTCAAAGTCTCCCACAACCTCCAGAGCGCCCTCGCCGACGCCGAAGTTGTGATGCTTCTTCGGATACAACACGAGCGCCAGACCAGCGGCCACTTCCCGTCCCTCGGCGAATACACCAGCATGTTCGGCCTCAACAAAACCCGCGCCGGCTGGCTCAACCCGAAAGCCATCATCATGCACCCGGGCCCGATCAACCGCGGCGTCGAAATCGACAGCGAACTCGCCGACGGCGATCGCAGCGTGATCCTCGAACAAGTCACCAACGGCATCGCCGTCCGCATGGCCGTCCTCTACCTCTGCGCCGGCGGCCAACCCGAAAACGTCGCGCCGGTTGAATAAACGATGCCTCCGAGGAGAAGCTCCAAGCACCAGGATCCAAGCTCCAGAGAAACACCAATGCCTCACCCTCCAACACTCGCCCGCGCACGTCTGGCTTCCTTGAAGTTTGGATCTTCTCTGGATCTTGGAGCTTGGATCTTGGAGCTTTAATCAATGCCCACTCTCTGGATCCAAAACGCCCGCGTCATCGACCCCGCCGCCAAACGCGACGCCACCGGCGATCTCTTCATCGTCAACGGCCGCATCGCCTCGTCGCTCTCCGCCGCGCAGAAAAAATCCGCGAAGAAAATCGACGCCGCCGGCCTCGTCGCCTGCCCCGGTCTCGTCGATATCCACGTTCACTTCCGCGAACCGGGCCAGACGCACAAGGAAACCATCGCCACCGGCTCCCGCTCCGCCGCCGCCGGCGGTTTCACCACGTCGTGTGCATGCCCAACACGTCGCCGGTCGCCGACAACGCCGGCACCATCCAATTCATCCACGACGCCGTCCGCCGCGACGCCGTCGTCAAGGTGCTCCCCACCGGCTGCATCACCGTGGGCATGAAGGGCCAGACCCTCGCTCCCATCGGCTCGCTCAAACGCGCCGGCGTCGTCGCCATCACCGACGACGGCGAATGCGTCCAAAACAACGAGCTCATGCGCCGCGCCGTCGAATACGCCAAGATGTTCGACCTGCCCGTCATGGATCACTGCCAGGACGCCTCCATGACCCAGGGCGCCGTCATGAACGAGGGCATCGTCTCCACCCGTCTCGGCCTCCGCGGCTGGCCCAACGCCGCCGAGGACCTCATCGTCGCGCGCAATGTAATACTTTCCGAATACACCGGCGGCCACATCCACTTGCAGCACATCTCCTCGAAATTCTCGGTCGATGAGATCCGCCGCGCCAAGCAACGCGGCGCCCGCATCACCGCCGAAGCCACGCCGCATCACATCGCGCTCACCGACGAGTCGATCGCGACCTACAACACCAATTTCAAAATGAACCCGCCGCTGCGCACCGAGGCCGACCGCCTCGCGCTCATCGAGGGTCTCCGCGACGGCACGCTCGACTGCATCAGCACCGACCACGCCCCGCATACCGACTACGAAAAGGACAAGGAATTCGACTACGCCCCCAACGGCATCCTCGGCCTCGAAACCTCGCTCGCCATCTCCCTCGAAATCCTCGTCCGCCAAAACAAATTCAAGCTCCCGCGCGTCATCGATCTCATGACGCGCCGCGCCGCCGAGATCTTGAAACTTCCCGCCGGCACCCTCGCCGAGGGCGCCGACGCCGACGTCTGCCTTTTCGATCCCAACGAAAAGTGGCTCTACGACGCCAAGGCCGGCTTCAGCAAATCCTCGAACTCTCCCTGGCACGGCCAGACCCTCACCGGCCGCGTAAAGACCACCATCGTCAACGGCCGCATCGTCTTCAACAACGGCCGCATCCTGTAGGCCACAGGTGGTAGGGCGAGGCGTCCCCCCCGAGCCGTCGCGCATCGACAAACTCCTCCTTGCGCCTGTCCCTCACCCGTCCGCCATCGCCACCTTCAGCGCTTTTTCCAGCGCCTGCACCGTCACCGGCTTCGTCAAATGCACCACGAAGCCCGACGCCTGGCTGCGCAACACGTCGTGATCCATCCCGTAGCCGGTGAGCGCCACGCCCCGGAGCCCGTATCCATTTTTCAACTCCGCCATCAGCTCGAAGCCGCTTCCATCCGGCAGCCCGATATCGGAAACCACCACGTCGATCCCTCCTTTCGCCGCCGCCTCTCGCGCCTCTCGCACGCTCGCCGCCTGCACAACTTCGAAGTTTCTCCTCGCCAGCAGATGCGCGAGCGCCACGCGCGTCGTATCGTGATCCTCCACGAGAAGTAATTTCCGGCGCACGCCCGTTTCAGTCGCAAAGGGCGACGCCGTGGGCGTCCGCGCCTTCGAGGGGCTCACGATCTCCACTGCGCCGTCTTCTCCCAGCGGCAATTCCACCGAAAACACCGAGCCTTTCCCCGGCCCCTCGCTCTCCGCCCGAATCTGGCCGCGATGCATCTCCACGATCATTCGCGAAATCGCCAACCCCAGGCCGACGCCGCCAAACCGATGCGAGCCTCCACCACGCGCATGATCTCCTTGCGCAAACGCATCGAAGACCCGCGCCAGTTCCTCGTTCGTCATCCCAATCCCCGTGTCTCGAATCTCGATGAGCAGCTGACCGCTCTCCGGCAGATCCCGCGTGCTCACGCGCACCGTCCCTTCTTCCGGCGTGAACTTCACCGCATTCTTCAACACATTCCACAACACCTGCTGCAGCCTCACCGCGTCGCCCCACACTTTCGTCCGCTGCGCTCGCAACTCGAACACGAGCGTCAACCCTTTCGCCTCCAACTCCGACCGCATCGTCGCCACCGCATCCTGCAAAATCGAGTGCACATCCTGCAGCGCGAGATTCAGCGACAACTTCCCGCGCGTGATCCGCGTCAAATCCAGCAGATCGTCGATCAGCCGCGCTTCGAGCTCCACATTCTTCCGAATCGTCCGAAACGCCTCTCGCGTTTCCTCCGGCAGCGCCGCGTCGCTTCCATGCTCGCTCGCCAGCAGGAGCACCGGATTCAAGGGCGTGCGCAGCTCGTGCGACAAGGTCGCGAGAAAATCGTCCTTCGCCCGCGACGCCGCCTCCGCCTTGTCCCGCGCCGCCTCCATGTCCCGCTCCGCTTGCTTGCGCGCCGTGATATCTGTGATCACCGCCACCACCCCGCTCACTTGCCCATCCGGGTCGCGCTCCGGCTCATGGATCACCCGCATCCACCGCGGTCCGAACCGCTCATACGGTATCTCCATCTCGAACTCCACCCGTCGTCCGCTCAACGCCTCGTCGAGCCGCGCTTTGAACGCCGTGAACGCGGCCACGCCGATCAACTCGTCGATCCGACGCCCCACCAACTCATCCGGCCTGCGCCCAAACCGCTGCGCATACGGTCGGTTCACGAACTTCAATCGATACTGCCGGTCGCAATGCGCCAGAAACACAATCGCGTTGTCCGTCACCAACCGCAGCCGCTCCTCTCCACGCCGCAACGCCGCTTCCGTCTGCTTGAAAGCCGCGATATCGAGATTGATCCCCGCCCAATACACCACCCGGCCGTCGTCGTCCCGAATCGGCAATCCGCGCGCCAGCACCGGATGCCACTGCCCATCCACGCCTTTGAACAAGTGCTCTCGCTCCCAAAATCCGCCCACCTCCACGCATCGTCGCCACGCTTCCATCGTCGGCCCGACTTGCTCCGGCGCCAGCATCCTCCCCCATCCTTCTCCGGAAGCTTCCTCCTGCGTCAGCCCGACAAGCTTCAAAAACGACTCGCTGCAATAGATGTTCCTTCCTTTCGCATCGCACACCCAGATGCCGAAATCGATCGACTCTCCCACCGCGCGATAAAGCTGCTGCTGACGCCTCAGCTCTGTTTCCTGCCTTCTCCGCTCCGTGACGTCCCGCGCGATCATGGAAACGCCGATCGGCTTCCCGTCGGCACTCGCGAGCGGCGACACCGTCAACGAAACATCCGCCTGCCGGCCGCTTTTGTGCAGGCCCCTCGTCTCCAAATGCTCGATACGCTCGCCCCGCGCGATCCGCGTCACGAGCGCCGCTCCTTCGTTCTCCTTCTCCGGCGGCAACAGCATCGCCAGCGGCCGCCCGATTGCCTCGTCACGCGTATATCCGTAAAGCCGCTCCGCTCCACGATTCCAACTCGTGATCGTCCCGCCACGGTCGGTGCTGAGGATCGCATCTTCCGAGGACTCCACGATCGCCGCCAATTGCCGCATCGTCTCCTCGCCCCGACGCCGCTCCGTCACATCGATCGTCGCGCCCAGCATCCGCACCGGCGCGTCACCGTCCTTGAGCACCACCGCACTCGTATACAGCCACATCATCCGCCCGTCCGGTCGCACCGCCCGAAACTCCATCTCGAAATCGCTTCCATCCTTCAACGACTTCTCCACCGCGGCCTTCATTCTCCCCGCATCTTCCGGATGCACGAGCGCCGAAGCCGCCTCCGCCGTGCCGTCGAACAACGCCGGCGTCATCCCGTGAATATCGAAAAGCGAATCGGTCCACGTCACCCGGTTCTCGGAAGCCGCCCAATCCCATACCCCCACCTTTCCCGCCAGCGTCGCCAACCGCAGTCGTCGCTCGCTTTCCCGCACCGCCAGATCCGCCAGCTTCCGCTCCGTGATGTCCACCACCGTTCCAAGATGCCCCGTCACACGCCCCGCCACATCGCGCAACTGCACCGCGTTCGCCTGCAACCAGCTCGAGGTCCCATCGGGCCGCAGAAAACGATACTCCGCACTCGACGGCCGTCCCGCTCGCACCGCCTCATCCCACTCGCGCACCACGCGTTCGCGATCTTCAGGATGAATCGCATTCGTCCAACCTTTCCCCCGCGCCTCCTCCGCCGTCATCCCCGCCATCCGACACCACGCCTCGTTCAAAAAAACGCTGTCGCCGTTCGCGTCCGACAAAAAAATTCCCACCGGCGCATGGCTCGCCAGCATCCGAAAGCGTTCCTCACTTTCCCGCATCCGCTGCATCGCCCGCGTGCGCCCCACCACGTCCGCCCCCATCTGCGCATACAAATCCATCCACGCTTCCTCGCCCGCATCCGGCACGTGCCGCTCCGCGAAATACACCGTCAACACGCCCGCGATCTCGCCGTCCGACGCCACCAATGGCACGCTGTGGCTCGACACCACGCCGCTTCGTTTCGCCGCATCGCGATAAGGTTCGAGCAGCGGATCCGTCGCAAACTCCTCCACCACCACCCGCCCGCGTCGCGCCCGCACTATCTCACCTACCGCGATCTTCTCAGGCGAGATTTCAGCGGAATGCACCGGCTCGTCCGAAAACCCCACGCTCGCCACCAAGCGCAGCTCCGCTCCCGGTCCTTCGCACAGCGACAACGCTCCCATCGTGCTCCGCGCAGCCTTCGTCGCCGCTTCCAACACCCGCCGCAGCGCATCGCATAAATCCTCGCTCCGCGCGACCGCCGCCGCGGCTTCATGCAATCCCCGCAGATTCTCCACTTCCGCGCCCACCGGTTGAATGCCACGAAGCATGACGTCCTTCGGTGGGTTACGCGTTCAGCCAGGATTCTCCAAGCGCATCTCCATCGCCGTTCCCGCCCCTTCGCTCAGGGCAACTTGCCCTGCACGCGTTTGCTCGCCACGCCGAAATCGATGAGTCCCGCCTCCGGCCGCTGCTTCAACACCCCGATCACGCGCCCCATCTCCTTCTTCGACTGCGCGCCCGTTTCACGAATCGCTTCATCGATCAGCGCATCGAGCTTCGCATCGTCCAATCCTCGCGGGAGATATTTCTCCAGGACGCGCATCTCCGCTTCGTTCGCCGCCACCAGATCCGCGCGTCCGCCTTTGGCGAATTCCTCTTTCGCGTCGTTCAAATTCTTCACCGCCTTCCGCAACGTCGCCGTCACCAACGCGTCGTCGATCGGCTTTCCCGTATCCATCGCCGCGCGCTGAATCGCCGCATCCGCCGTCCGCAGCGCCGTCGCCGTCCCTGCATCCCGCGCCTTCATCGCCGCAATAATATCGGCTCTCAGGGTTTCATAGATCGTCGCCATGACGCCGAACATGCCTCCATCGCTCCCGGCTGTCGAGCCCGCCCGCCCCCCTAGCTTCCCAACATCTTCCGAATCTCCCGCGCCGCCCGCTCCCCACTCGCCAGCGCGCCATGCACCGTCCCCAACTCCAACCTATCCGCCGTCGCCTCCCCCGCGAAAAACAACACCCGCCCCACCGGCTTCGCCAATTCCTTCGGCGCCTTCTCCGCTCCTGCCACCGCATAACTATACGCGCCGCGCGTAAACGGATCCGCCGCCCAATCATACGACCGCGCCTCCCGCACCGCCGCCCGCACCTGCTTCTCCGCACACCCGAGGAGCTTCGCAAGCGTCCCGCACGCCGCCCGCACCACTTTCGCCTCCGACCAGCCGCCCATCGCCGCCGCCGCCGGACCTCCCGTCCATCCCACCAGCACCGGCTTCGGCGCCTCCGCCCACCACACCGGAAACGCCTCTTCTTCCGAATGGATAAACCCAAACGCCCGCCCTTCCCGCGCCCGCAACGCCTCCGGAATCGGCCCGCGCCGCCAGATATCCGCGCGCATCCTCAACACCACCCGCCGCGCATGCCCGCTCTCGATCTTCGCCAACACTTTCTCCTTCGCCGCCAATCTCGGCTCGAACCGCACCGCTCCGCGTTCTCCGTGCCTCGCCTTCAACACCCCCAGCGGCAACGTCACCAACGCACACCGCGCCGCCCACTTCTTTCTTCGTTGATCCTCCACCACCACGCCGGCCCGCGACCACGCGACGCGTCGCACCACGCATCCTAATTCGATTTCTCCCCCCGCCCGCGCCAATTTCCTCGCGAGCATTTCGGGAACCGACGCATAGCGCTTGTTCGGACGAAACTGCTCCTCGTCCTCCTGCGACGCTTCGAACAGGGCCGGCCCACTCATCCGTTCCAAGGGCGCGCCATTGAATCCTTTCACGAACGCCTCCGCCAGCGCGCGATCCGGCGCCGCCACGTCGTCTCCGTGTCGCTCCAACCACCGCGCAAAATCCCCCCGAAATCGCGGCCCGATCTTCTCCATCACGGCATAAATCCGATCCCACGCATCGTCCATCTTCGCTTGCCGCCCATCGCCCGCCAGCCAGTGCCGCTCCTCGATTCTCCGCTTCCGCACTTTCGCTTCCTTCAACACCGCCTCCATCACCGCATTGCCCGAATGCACAAACTCCGCGCCCAACTCCACCGGCCCCGGCCACCCTTTCCGCTCCTCGCTAAAAATTCGTCCTCCCACCCGCTCTCGCGCTTCCAACACCACCACACGTCTCCCGCCTTCCGCCAAACGCCGCGCCGCCAACAATCCCGCCACTCCAGCGCCGATCACGATCACATCATACGATTCCATCCCGCCACAGACCGCGCAACTGGCCCGCAGTGCGCCTCACGTCATTGCGTGCAGCATCTCCGCCGTCGCGACCCGCGCCTTCGCACGTCTCGTCACCGCTGAAACGAAGGACTATCCGTCGGCTCCATCGTCCCTTCTTCCACCCCCGACGACGAGATCTCGCCCATCAGGAAATTGCACCGTTCCTGGCAATGCCGACACGTCTCCGCACAAATCCGACAATGCTCATGCATGTTCGCATGCTGCTCGCATTCGTCCCCGCACACCTGACACGCCAGAATGCACGCATGCAGCTGCGCGTGCAAAATCTCGTTCGGCGTCTCCGTCTGCCGCACCAACAACGCCGCCGTCGCCTCACACACGTCCGCACAATCGAGATCCGTCCGAATGCATCGCCGCAGCTTCGCGACATGCTCCTCCGCCAAACACGAGTCCGCGCACGCCCGACACACCTGCGCACACTGCGCCAACGCTTCGAGCACTTGCGCATAATGCCCCACCCGCTGTGCATCCGCCCGTGGATGCGTGCGCAACATGGAATCGATGATCTTCATGGTTCGAAAATTTCTCGCCGCGGCTCATCCGCGACCGTGCAACCTAAGCCCGACCCGGCCCATTCGCCATGGGGCATCCGCCTCCGCTCTTCCTCGGTGATTGCCTCTAGCTCCAACCCGCCCTTCCACAAAATTGCACCGAACTCAGCCGGACGACTCCGCTCCCACTTTCCGCTACCGTGCGCACTTCCGATCCCGATGATTGCCTCACGTCCACTCGCGTCCGACCTTCCCGCGGTGAAACCGGCCCGCGCCCCACGCCTCTCCGCCGCCGCGATGTATGAGCGCGTCCTCGCCAGCGATCCCGCCTGCAACGGCCGGTTCTTCATGGGCGTCCTCACCACCGGCATCTACTGCCTTCCGTCCTGCAAGGCCCGCAAACCCAAGTTCGAAAACATCCGCTTCTTTCCGTCCTGCGAAGCCGCCCGCGCCGCCGGCCTTCGCCCATGCAAAAAATGCCATCCCGACGACTTCGCTCGCGGCGCCGATCCCGTCCTCGAAACGGTCGAGTCCGTCGTCGCCGAGATCCGCGCCAACCCCGCCGCCTTTCGCGACGCCCGCGCCGTCGTCAAACGCCTCGGCTTCGGCGCCACACGCACGTTCGAACTTTTCCGCCTTCACTATCACACCACACCCGCCGACGTCCTGCTCCGCGCCCGCCTCGCCACCGCCAAACGCGAGCTCGTCTCCACGTCCCGCCCTCTCGCCGAAATCGCCTACGCCGCCGGCTTCGAATCCCTCTCAGTCTTCCACGAACACTTCCGCCAGCTCAACGGCCTCACGCCCGCCGCCTATCGCGCACTCACGTCGTCGAACACGTTCGAACTTTCCCTGCCTCCCGGCTTTCTCCTCGGCTACCTGCGCCGCGCCCTCAGCCGCGATACTCACAGCGTCAACGAACGCCTCGAAACCGACACCTACACCGCCGCCCTTCATCTCTCCTCTGGCCCCGCCGTCCTGCAGCTTCATCTCTCCCCGAAAAAGATCCGCGCCACCGTTTCTCCCGCACTTTCCCACGCCCCTTCCCTCTCCGCCGTCGAAGCCCACGCCGTCGCCGTCGCATTGCTCGGCCTCGAAGACGACACCGCCGCCTTCGCCCGCCTCGCGCGCAAGCTCGGTCTCGCCCGTCTCATCGCCGATCGCGCCGAGCTCCGCATGTCCCGCACACCTTCGCTCTACGACGGACTCCTCTGGTCCATCATCGGCCAACAAATCAATTTCCCGTTCGCCTGCCTCCTCAAACGCCGGCTCTTCGAACTCGCCGGCACCCGCCTCTCCAACGGCCTCATCGCTCCGCCCACGCCCGCTGCCGTCGCCGCCCTCGATCCTCGCGATCTTCTTCCCCTCCAATTCTCCCGCCAAAAAGCCGACTACGTCATCTCGCTGTCGCGCCTCATCGCCACGGGCAACCTCGACCTCGAATCGCTGCGCACCATGTCCGCCACCCGCGCCGAGCGCACGCTGCTCTCCCTGCGCGGTCTCGGTCCTTGGTCCGTCAATTACATCATGATGCGCGCACTCGGCTTCCCCGATTGCGTGCCGCTGGGCGACACCGGCGTCACCAGCGGACTCCAATCGCTTCTCAACCTCGAACAACGTCCCGACGTCGACGCCACGCGCCGCCTCATGGCGATGTTCTCTCCGCACCGCAGCCTCGCCACCGCCCACCTGTGGCAACTCAACCAACCCATCCCAACATGAACCTTTTCTACGACACGTTCTCCACTTCCTTCGGCCCCTTCTCCGTGGCCGTCACCTCCACCGGCGCCATCGCCGCCACCGCCTTCGGCGACTCCCACTCGCTCCTCTCCCGCCTCCCAAAGTGTCATATTATGTATGACACCTCCCTCACCGCCGCCGCGCGAACGCAGTTCCTCGACTTCTTCGCCGGCCGCCGCCGCGCGTTCGATCTTCACCTCGATCTTCAGGGCACGTCTTTCCAGCAGCGCGTCTGGTCTGCGCTCCTCGCGATTCCTTTCGGCGAAACACGCACCTACGGCCAGCTCGCCGCCCAACTCGGCGCACCTCACGCCGCCCGCGCGGTCGGCCGCGCCAACGCCACCAATCCCGCCTGCGTCATCGTCCCTTGCCACCGCGTGATCGGCTCCAACGGCACTCTCACCGGTTTCGCTTTCGGCGAAGACTTGAAACGTCGCCTCCTCGATCTCGAGCAATCGCACCAACGCAACGCCGCCTGAATTTACGGCTCGGTCCATCGGCCGCACGCTTGCGCCCCGACGGGTTTCTCCCCCCACTGCTCGTCCGCGCATGCCCGAAGACTCACCTCCGCTCATCGTCGTTCTGTTTGAGCTTTCGCTGATCATCAGCGGCGTCGTTCTGCTATGGCGCCTCGTTCTCTCGCCCACTGCCCGCGCCCGCCTCCGCTCAACGACTCCTCAACTCGCGCCTTGGACCGCCTCTCTGCGCGACTTTCTCCTCTGCGCCGCGCTCATCGCCGCATCCGGCCTCGTCGCGTCCTTCATCGTCGGTTTGCTGATCGCGCCGTTCGACCTCTCGCCCGACGCCCGCACCATCCTCAACAGCGCCGCCTTCCAACTCGGCCTCCTGATCGGTCCTGCTTTCGCCCCCCTCGATCTCGGACACCCCGCCCTTCGCCCCCCGCTTCCTCGCAGCGTTTTCGTTTCGGGCTTCGTCACCTTTCTCATCTCCCTGCCAGTCGTCACTGCCGTCAACCTCCTCTCCCTCTACCTCCTCGATCTCGCCGGCCTCCCCGCTCAACAACAGGATCTGCTCCGTCTCTTCGCCGAAGCCGACTCCTCCGCCTTGCTCGCCGTGATGATCGCGCTCGCGGTGATCGTTGCGCCCATCGCCGAGGAATTGCTCTTCCGCGCCACATTCTTCCGCTTCCTTCGCACTCGCGTGCCTCGCCTGATCGCGCTCCTGCTCCCAGGCACCATTTTCGCCGCGCTTCACGTGAATTGGACCAATTACGACGGTCTCGCGAGCTTCCTTCCTCTCGTCACCCTCGCCGTCATTTTTTCCCTGGCCTACGAGCGCACCGGCCGCATCGCCACCGCGATGATCGCCCACGCCTTTTTCAATCTCCACACGATCCTGCTCCTTTTCGCCGGCGTTTCCCCTTCGTAACGGGAAACAACCCGTCCGATCCCTCGGCGCCCGTTTCGTCTCTCCGCCTAACTCAGACTTGCCCCGCCGCACCCGCACGCCTCCACTTCGCCCGGCTATGTCACTTCGGCGCCTCCTCCCTGCCTTTCTCGCCCTCCTCGCCTTCTTCGCTGCCGCAGGCTGCGCCAACTACCGCCTCGGCACCGGCACCGAACCGTCCTTCACCACGCTCTACATCGAGCCAGTCGAGAGCCGCGCCGTTCTTCCGCAGGCCCGCGCCATCCTCGCCACTCAACTCCGCGACACCTTCGAACGCGACGGACGCGTCAGACTCGCCAGCTCGGCCGACACCGCCGACGCCACCCTCCACGTCGTCATTCGCGATTTCGAACGCGAGGTCGCCTCCGTTCGCGAATCCGACACCCGCCTTGCCCGCAAATTCACCCTCACGCTCGCCACGTCCTGCACGCTCCGCGATCGCCGCACCGGGCAGACCATTTTCTCTGACCGCGTCGTGAGCACGCAGCGCGACGCCATGACCGATGGCGGACAACTCCAGTCCGAATACCAAACCGTCCCGCTCCTCGCCGAATCCCTCGCGCGGAAAATCACCCACGCCGTCCTCGACGTCTGGTAACATCGTCCCTCTCCGATGCACGCCCCGCTCCTTGTCCCTTCGATCCTCGCCGGCGATCACGCGCATCTTTCCGCCAGCGCCCGCCTCGTCGAGGAGCTCGGACTCGACTGGCTCCACGTCGACATCATGGACGGCCATTTCGTCCCCAATCTCACCTTCGGTCCCGAAACCGTCGCCGCCCTCCGCCGTCACGGCATCCAATCCTTCTTCGACACGCACCTGATGCTCGACGAACCGCACCGCTACGTCGAAGCCTTCGCCAAAGCCGGCTCCAACCTCATCAGCATCCACATCGAGCCCGCTTACGACCACGCCGCCACCCTCCAGCGCATCCGCGAACTCGGCTGCCAATGCGGCATCGTGCTCAACCCCGACACGCCCGCCACCGCCATCGAACCTTTCCTCCACCAGGTCGACCTCGTCCTCGTCATGACCGTGCAACCCGGTTTCGGCGGACAGCCGTTCCGCACCGATACGCTGCCAAAACTTCAGCAAATCGACACCTGGCGCCGCGAACGAAATCTCTCCTTCCGTCTTGAGGTCGATGGCGGTGTCGACCTTTCCACCGCCGCCGACTGCCGTAAGGCCGGCGCGGATACGTTCGTCGCCGGCACCTCGTTCTTCAAAGCTCCCGACAAATCCGCATTCGCCGCCGCCTTCGCGCAACTGTAGCGCGCCTCGCTCAGCCTCCGTTTGCTCCGGTCCGCGTGGTTGCACCCAAGCCGCGCTTGTCCTTCCCCTCATGCCACAATCGCTCCAGCACGACGGCTATTTCATCTCCGACGATCCCACGCTCCTCGACGTCGACGCCGTCCACGCCTTCCTGTCGAGCTGCTACTGGGCCACGGGCATCCCGCGCAAGGTCGTCGCCCGCTCGCTCGAAAACTCGCTCAGCATCGGCATCTACACGCCAGAACGCCATCAAGTCGGACTCGCCCGCGTCATCACCGATTTCGCCACGTTCGCCTACCTCTGCGACGTTTACGTGCTCGAGCCTCACCGCGGCCGCGGCCTCTCCAAGGCCGTCCTTCAATTCATCTCCGCTCATCCGCGCCTCCAAGGCCTGCGCCGCTTCCAACTCGTCACCGCCGACGCTCACACGCTCTACGCTCAATTCGGCTTCACGCCACTTTCCCAGCCCGAGCGTCACATGGAAAAACGCGATCCCGACGTTTACCAACGCCTGCGCCGCGACTGATCGCCCTCACTCCGCTCCGCGCGCCATCGCCTCCGCCCGCCGATAATTCGCGCGAAACAAATCTCCGAGCCGCTTCCCCAGCGCGAGCTCCTCCGCCTTGTTCTTCGAGCTCAACGCCCGCTTGATCTCCCCTTCCGCCCGCTCGTAGGTCACCGCCGAAAGATCCTGCAACACCGCGAGCGCCTCCTCCTTCGCCGAACCTTCCGCCGCCGCGACCGCGCGCCACGCCCGCTGCAGCTCGCCGTGTGTATCCAAAGCCATGACACGGATGATAAACGACATCTCGCGAAACAAATGGCCCGTGCGCTCCGCGCGATACACCAACTGCTCGTCCTCCTCGAAGGGATGCTCGTCCGGATCGCTGCGAAACGTTTTCCACTCCTCGTTCTCGTAGAAGTCCCGGCGCACCGGCAGCCGTCGCAACGCATAACGCTCCGGCCCGCCCGGCGTGCCCGGCCGGAAGTTCCACAACTTTTGCCCTTCCAACGTGAACGTAAAATCCACGAACGCTTCCGCCACCTCGCGATGCGGCGCCCCTCGCAAGATCGCGATCGGATCCACCGAGGGCACCGTCCCGCCGAGCGGAGTCGAAAATCCCAACCGTCCTTCGCCCGTCCCACTGCGTTGCGCCGCCACTTCCGCCTGCGCACGCCCATAAAAATCGATGCAGATTCCCGCCGCGCAATTTCCCTGCGCCACATCGATCGGCGGTTTCTGCGACGAATCGGTGAAATAACGCGCATTCGCCCCGATCAGCTGCAACCAACGCAAGCCCGCCAGCCAGCCTTCGCGCACCGCCACCGCCTCGTCCTCCGCGCTGCCGGCCCCCGCCCGCGCCCGGCGCTGCATTTCCTGCTGGATCACATTCTCAAACGCCTTCGCGATCGAGCTGCTCTTGGTCGGATCGGCCAGCGCCACTTCCCCAATCAACCGCGGATCCGCCAAATCCCGCCAACGCTCCGGGGGCTGCTCGATCCCCAACCGCCGCAACGCATCGCGATTATAGATGATGCCGTAACTGCTCAACACGTTGCCGACCCAGCGTCCTGCGGGATCGCGATAACGCTCTCCCGCAAATTCCAACGGCACCACGGCTTCGTCGAGCCACTCCCGCCCCTCGCTGTGCTGCATCGGCACGATGCGGCCCGCCTCCGCCTGCAGCATGAAATCATAGCTTCCGCCGCCGAAAAATAGATCGATGCCGCAGCTCACGTCCGACGCCAGAAACGCTTCCCGCGCCGCCCGCGCCTCCGCCGACGCATTCGCGCCGAGTCGCGCATTCGCAAATCCTGCCTGCACTTCACTGCTCCACGACCGCCCCAACTCGCCGGTCCAATAATTGCGAAACGCCGCCACATACTCCGACTCCAGAAATCGCGCGATCTCGCTCGTCCCTCCAATCACGCGCCAGTCCAACGCCACCGTCCGCCCCGTCTTCTCGCGATACCACTCCCGAAATCCCAACCCAAATTCGTGCCGGATCGCCTCGTTGTGCGGCGTGATAATCGTCAGCACGTCGTCCGCGCGCTCCGCCCGACGCTGCTCCGGACGAAGCAAAAACGGCAATGCCACGATGGCCGCCAGCATCAGAAGAATGATCGCCCGTTTCAGCATCTGCCCTCCTCGAATCCTTCTGCGCTCGCCGCCGCTCTCACTCGCTCAACACGACCACATCCTCCGGGTCGGCGCTCGCGTATAAATCGCCTCCAGCCGCCGCGCCCACGAATCGCGGATTCAACTCGAAGATTTTCAAAGCCGTTCCCCCCGCCACGAACTCGTATTGCGCCACCTCGCCCAGGTAAATCGCTTCTCCAATCCGGCCTTTCACGCGATTGGCCGCCGGCGCCTCCCGGCTCAGCTTCCAACATTCCGGACGTATCGAAAGAGTCACGACGTCCTGCACCGCCGGCATGTTTGCCCGATTGCCCGGCACCCCTTCGAAAGCGCCAATCTGCGTCTGCACGAACACGCGCCCGTCTTCCACCCGCTCCACCGTTCCCGCAATGAAGTCCGTTTCCCCGATAAAGTTCGCCACCGTCTTGCCCACCGGCCGCCGATAAATCTCGCGCGGCGTCCCCACCTGCAACACCCGGCCGCTCTCGAGAATCGCCATCCGATCCGAAATCGAAAGCGCCTCTTTCTGATCGTGCGTCACGTAAACGGTCGTGAGCTTGAACTCCTTGCACACGCGCCGAATCTCCGCGCGCATCTCCAGCCGCAACTTGGCGTCGAGGTTCGAAAGCGGCTCATCCAGCAACAAACACCTGGGCCGAATCACGAGCGCCCGCGCCAGCGCCACCCGCTGCTGCTGCCCGCCCGACAACTGATTCGGCCGCCGCTCCGCATAACCGCCCATCTTCACCGACTCGAGCGCCTCGCCCACGCGCCGCGCGATCTCGGCTTTCGACACTTTTCGCTCCTCCAATCCGAACGCCACGTTCTCCGCCACCGTCATGTGCGGCCACAACGCGTAGCTCTGAAACATCATCCCCGTGTTCCGCTTGTGCGGCGCCAGCCGCGTGACGTCTTCCTCGCCGAAGAGAATCTTTCCTTCATCCGGGATATAGAATCCCGCCATGCTTCGCAGCAGCGTGGTTTTCCCACACCCGCTCGGACCAAGCAGAAAGAAAAGTTCCCCCGGCTCAATCGTCAGGTCGAGGTCGCGCAAGGCCGTCACGGCACCGAAGCGCTTGGTGAGTTTTTGGATACGAATCGAAATCATGAACAGCGGCCTCGCGCCGGCGCGCGAAGCAAGATTCCGGCCTCCTGCGAGTCAAAATAATAAACCCGCCGGATCCATGGTTCCATTTGCCAGCCGCCGCGCCGTCCGTCTCGCTTCCACCATGCCCACGGCCGCCACCTCGAAGCGTTCCCGTCGCCGAACCTTTCATCCCGATCTCGAATCGGTGCTCTACACCGAAGAAGAGATCAAACGCCGCGTTCGCGAACTCGCCCGCGAGATCAAGGCCGTTTACGGCGACCAGGAGTTCACGATCGTCTCGCTCATCAACGGCGCGGTCATGTTCACGGCCGATCTCATGCGCGAAATCGACAATCCCGTTCGGCTCGATTGCATCCGCGTTTCCAGCTACGGCAGCCGCACGAAATCCGTCGGCACACCCCAGATCGTCGCCTCGCTCACGCTCGACATCAAAGACCGCCACGTGCTCGTGATCGACGACATCCTCGACACCGGCAAAACGCTTTCGCTTGTCGCCTCGCTCGCCCGCAAGCTGCGTCCGGCCAGCCTCCGCAGCTGCGTCCTGCTCGACAAGAAAGAGCGGCGCGAGGTCGAGTTCGAAGCCGACTTCGTTGGCTTCGAAATTCCCAACAAGTTCGTCGTCGGCTACGGGCTCGATTTCGCCGAACGCTATCGAAATCTTCCCTGCATCGGCGTGCTCAAAGCGGAATTGCAAAAACTCCCCGCGTAACCGGTTTTTCACTACGCTCGGTCGCGAGCCCAAAAAAACGCCGCCCGGATTCTCCAGGCGGCGTTTCGTTTAAAACCCGGAGGCGGAATGCATCCGCCTCCCGTTGAAGGATTACTTCGTCTTGAACTCCTTCGATCCGACGATCTTCGCCTTGTTGCTGCCCGGCGCGCAGTAATAGACATCCACGCGATAGCGCTTCTTGCCCTTGCCGGTCGGAATTTTCAGGGAGTATTCGTTATCGCTGTTGATCGTGTAGTGCGACGATCCGTAGAGCTTCGACGAACCGTAGCTGCCGTTGTCGCGCACTTCGCTCACCGCGAACTGGACGGTGTGATCGCGCAGGCTCTTCTTGTTCGAACCGGTGAAGACCTTGCACTCGATCTTCGCCGAGTCGCCACCCTTGGGCGATTTGCCGTCCTTCAGGAAGCCCTTCCAATCGATGCCGCACTTTGAGTCTTCCTGCGTCTTCTTCACCTTGAAGGTCACCTTGCTGCTCGCGCTCACGCCGCCACTCGTCGTGGTGGCCGTCAGCGTATAGGTGCCCGGCTCCCGGATCGTGAGATAACCGGTGCCTTTCGCTTCTTCCGATCCGATGCCGAGCTTGGAAACGTTCACCTCGCAACCGTTCAACGCGACTTTGATGGACGACACGGGCGCGTTCGACTTGGCGAGCACCGAGAACGGAATCGAGGGCGGATTCTTTCCGGCTTCGTAGCTGAACTCTTCGCCATTCTTCGGATCCAGGATGGAGATCGAGGGTTTCGCCGTCTGCGCCACGGCGTAGAACGTAAACGACTTCGTCGTCGTGCCGCTCTTGTCCGTCGCACTGACCGTAAGGACGTGCTTGCCCGTCGACTTTACGGACATCGTGCCGGAACCTGTCGCACTCGAGCCGCCGAGTCCGCTCGCCGTGACGTTCAGCGGATAACCGTCGAGCTTCGCCGTCAGCTTCGAAATCCCACCCGACTGGCTGCTGGCCTTGAATGAGAACGCGACGCTGCGGGGCTGGCAGTTGAAGATCGAGATGTTCGTCTCCGACGGAGACGTGATCGTCACGGTGGGCGGCTCGGAGGATTTGACCGTGAAGGTCACCGACTTGGTCACGCTCACGTTGCACGCGCTGTCATAGCTTTTCGCCGAGAACGTGTAGGTGCCGGGCTTCGAGATTTTCAACGTGCCCGAGCCTTTCGCATTCGACGTGCCAACGCCCGACTTGCTCAGGCTGACCGAGCTGCCGTTGAGCATCGCCGAGATGCCGTCGATCGTCGCTCCGTCGGAAATCGTCGAACTGAACGAGAACGGAATGCTGATGGAGCTGTCGCCGCAGTAACGCGAATCGCCCGCAAGGGAGTAAACCGTTCCGTCGCCAGGAGAATGAATCGTGAGCGCAATCTCGGGCTTCTTCACGACCACCGTGAACGTCACACTCGTGGTGGCCACCTGGCCGTTGTAGTCCGTGGCCTTCACCACAAACACATGCTCGCCCGCACCGCGAACATAGAGCTTCGCCGTTCCTTTGGCAGTCGCGGTGTAAAGCCCGCTGGTCGAGCTCAGCCAGACCGACTTGCCGTCGAGCGTCGCGCTGAGCGATTTGATTTTGCTGCCGTTCGACTGAGCCACAAAAGCGACCGGAATGCAGAGGTCCTCGCAAGGATCGCAGACCGTGTAAACGGACTGCGGCGATTGAGTGACCGTGACCTTCAGCGTGGGCGCTGCAGTCCCTTTCACTTCAAACGTGACGGACGTCGTCGCACTGATCCCCGCCGCGTTATTCGTGTCGGTCGCTGTCACCGTATAAACGCCCGGCTTCGTGATGACCAAATTCCCCGAAGCGGTCGCCGTCGACGACGTGCCCAAGCCCGTGCTGCTGGTGATCGTCACTGGCGTTCCCGAAAGCGTGCCGCTGATGGTATCCACCGTCGCGCCTGTCGTGATATTTCCCGTGAAGACGAAGGGGATGTTCAACGTGCCGCTCGACGGCAACGTGTAAGGCGAGTTGGCCGCAATCTGCGGATTGATCGCGATCGTGATGACAGGATCGTTCACCGTCACCTTGAACGAAACCTGCGTGGTCACCACCTGCCCGTAAGTGTCCACGCCCGTGGCCACCAAGGTATATTCGGCGGTGCCGCTGGCCGGTGTCGGGATGGTGAGCGTTCCATTCCCAGTCGCCACCAGCGCGGTGCCGTTCGCCGTTGAGGTGATCGCCACCGGATCGCCGTCGAAGGTGACACTCTGGCTGACAATATAAGCGCCCGTGCTGCTCGTCTTGATTGCAAATGGGATCGTCAACGGTTTGCCGCGGAGAGTCGTGTAAACCGCATCCGGCGCCTGCGTGAAAACAATCGTCGGCGGCGGGGGCGGCGTCACCGTAAACGTCACGGAATCGAACGCACTCAACCCCAGCGTCGTGTTCGTTGCCGTCGCGTTCAACGTGTAGGTTCCTGGCTGCAGATTGAGCATCGTGCCCGCGCCGGTCGCAGTCGGTGTCTCCAGTCCCGCCGTGGAGGTCAGCGTCAGCGGCGTCGAGTTGTCGTCATCCGTCAAAGTCGCCGCGATCGCCGTCACGGGAACACCTTCCGTCGTCACGCCCGTGAAACTGAACGGAAGATTCAGCGGCGAAGCATCCGGCGGAAGCGAGAAGCTCGAGCCATCGATCGGATTCGCAATGTTCACCGAAATCTCCGGCGTCACCTCCGCCACGATAAACGTGGCCGTGGCCGTCGCACTTCCGTAAGGGCTCGTCGCCGTCACCGCGATCGTATGCTGACCGAGCCCGTCCGGCGTATTCGCGTCGAACACGAATTCGCCCGCACCCGTCGCCACGAGCGTTCCCAAATCATGCAGCTCATCCGGCGTGAAGGGTTCGCCATCGAGCGTCGCCGTGAGCGTTTCGATTTCACCCAGCAGAGAAGAACCCACAAACGCATACGGCACGGTGACCGACGTGACGCCACGAACGTAAGTGTAGGTCGGATTGTTGGCGGGCGGATTGATCACCACGGTCGGCGGCGGCACTTCCTGAACCACAACGAACGTGCTCGAGGTAAAACTGGACCCGGCGCGGTTCGTTGCTTCCGCCGTGATCGTGTAGGTTCCCGCTTGCGTCACCGGCACCGACACCGCGCCCAACGTGTCAGGCGTTCCGAGTCCCGTGAGAACAAGCGCCAACGGCATGTCCGTCATGAACGGAACGCCTTCCTCCGTCTCGCCGCTCAGCGTCGCCACCAAGGAATCCACCGGAGCCGCCGGAGTCGCAGCGCCTGACACCTCAATCCTCACCGGCACCGCCGGCCCGCCGACCACGTAAGTAAACTCCGTCCCGTCTGCCGGGCCATCGATCGCTACGACCGGCGGCGTCAAACCCTCGGGAAGCGCGGCCTGCGCATTGATGCGTGTCCCCTCATCCTTGAATCCGCTCGGCCATCCCGCCGTCGTGATGAGATACTTGAAATTGCCGTCGTCGGAACCGATCGGAATGTGGGTCCGGACGCGCACCACCTGCGACTGGTTTGGGCCCGTAAACGTCAGCGTGTTCTTCGGCACGCCGAGAACCGGATCTACGAAGGTGATGAACGAAGATGATGTTTGCTCGTCAACGCCGTCAGGAGCCTCCTCAACCGTCAGAACCAACGAGATCGTCCAATTGCCCGCAGCGAGATTTCCCGGCGCAGTGATGGTCAGATCGTAGTAAATCGAAAACGGCTGAATCCCTTGCTGCTGCTGGGTCACCTTCGGGTTGTAAACCACTTCGTTCCCCCCGGCCGGCGGACCCCACTGCGCCCATGTCGGCGCCGAAAGGCCGCATAACGCGACACACCAAACTAACGCTTGCCAAATTTTAACGAGGCTCGGGGGGATTTGATGCGCGTGCATAGGGAACTGGATGACATCGATCTAGGAGTTTCACCCTAGATGTCGACGCCATCCTTCCCTACCGTTTAGGGATATTCTCTTAGCGGTTCCTCCTGAACCACTTAGGAAATAAAAAATCCTTATTTCCCAATCCCAAAAACCCGGAACCCGGTCTCTCTGAGCGCCTTGAGATCCAAAATATTCCGGCCGTCGAACAAGAACGCAGGCTTGCTCATCGACTCGAAAATCCGGCCGTAATCCAACCCTTTGAACTCATCCCACTCTGTCACGATCGCGATCGCATGCGCGCCTTTGGCTGCCTCATAGGCGTCGGTCGCCACCGTCAGTTTCGCCAGATCCGCGCCAACCGCCTTCATGTCGCGACGCACTTCTTCCGCCGGCACCTTCGGATCGTAAACCGTCACGTGCGCCTGCTCGGCGAGCAGATCCCGGCACACCGAAATCGCCGCCGACTCGCGCGTGTCGTTGGTGTCCTTCTTGAACGCAAAACCAAGCACGGCGATTTTCTTGTCCGCGACCGAATTGAACAGCGCTTTCACGATCCGCGTCGCAAACCGGCGCTTCTGCCAATCGTTCATCCGCACCACCCCTTCCCAATACGACGCCACTTCCGGCAAACCGAAGTGCTCGCACAAATACACCAGGTTCAGGATGTCCTTCTGAAAACAGGACCCGCCGAAGCCGACCGATGCCTTCAAAAACTTCGGCCCGATGCGCGAGTCTTTCCCAATCGCGTGCGCCACTTCGTCGACGTCCGCACCCGTCGCTTCGCACAACGCGGAGATCGAATTGATCGAAGAGATGCGCTGCGCCAGGAAGGCGTTCGCCACGAGCTTTGAAAGCTCCGATGACCACAGATTCGTCGTGATGATGCGATCGCGCGGCACCCATCGGCCGTAAACCTCCACCAGCTTCTCCACCGCCGCTTCGCCGCCCGGCGTGCGCTCGCCACCGATCAAGACGCGATCGGGCTCATGCAGATCCGCAATGGCCGTTCCTTCCGCCAAAAACTCCGGATTCGACAACACCTCGAACTTCACGCCGCGCGCATTCGCCGCCAGAATGTCTTTGATCGTCTCCGCCGTCTTCACGGGGATCGTCGACTTTTCGACAATGATCTTCGGCGTCGTCGCGACTTCCGCGATCGTGCGCGCCACCGACTCGATGAAACGCAAATCCGCCGCGCGGCCCGATCCCACGCCATAGTTCTTCGTCGGCGTATTCACCGCCACAAAGATGATGTCGGAATCGTCGATCGCCCCGCGCACATCCGTCGAAAAATGGAGATTCCGCCCCCGCGCCTCGCGCACCACCTCATCGAGGCCGGGCTCGTAGATCGGCAACTGATCCGAGTTCCACGCCGCAATGCGCGCGGAATTCATGTCCACGACCCGCACTTCGATGTCGGGAGCTTTCAACGCGATCATGGCCATCGTCGGTCCCCCGACATAGCCCGCACCAATACAGCAGATTTTCATGTATAATGTCCTGTTATCCCGATCCTTGATGCCTTTCCAAGGCGATTTGTCGGGAGCGCGCTACCGACCACGAAAAAGGCGCGGGGTTCGCCGCGCCCTCGGTAAACAATCCTTAGGGATCCTCAGGCCGGCGTCGGAGCCGGCGCCGCGCCACCCGATGCCAGGCCTTCCGGAGCCGAGGATTTTCCGGGCGTCTTTTTGCCCGGCTTCTCTTCCGACTTCGGCGACACTTCCCTCAGAATCGGCGAACGAATCTCCCCGAACTGAAGAACTTCGAGCACGTGCTTCCCTTCGATCGTCTCGAACTCGAGCAACGCCGCCGCGATCTTGTCCAACACGTCACGCCGGCTGACGATGATGTCTTTCGCGCGCCTATACTGTTCGTCGATGATGCGCGAAACTTCCGCGTCGATCTTCCGGGCCGTCTCTTCCGAATAGCCCTGATTCCGCGTGATCTCGCGACCGAGGAAAACCGTGTCCGAACTTTCGCCGAAGGAAATCATCCCGAGCGAACTCATGCCCCAGTCGCACACCATGTGACGCGCGATCTTCGTCACTTGCTTGATGTCGCCGGCCGCACCGCTGGAAACGTCGCCCATGACGAGTTCCTCCGCGATCCGTCCGCCCAAGCCCATCGCGATCTGGTTGAGCATCCGCTTCATCGCGTGCGTCAGCACGTCCTTTTTCGGAATGAACATCGTGCTGCCCAAACTATGCCCGCGCGGAATGATCGTGACCTTATGCACCGGCATGTGCCCGTCATCGAGGACCGCCTGCACGAGCGCGTGTCCAGCTTCGTGATACGCCGTGAGCTTCTTCTCCTCGTCGTCCATCACACGCCGACGCTCTCTTCCGAACTGCACTTTCTCGCGCGCATCATCGACGTCGATCATCTCGACTTTCTTCTTGTTGCGCCGCGCCGCCAACAAAGCCGCTTCGTTCAACAAATTCGCCAGCTCCGCGCCCGAAAGCCCCGGCGTGCCCCGCGCAATCACCGCGAGGTCCACATTTTCCGCCAGCGTGATCTTGCGCGCATGCACCCGCAGAATCTGCTCGCGGCCCACCAAATCCGGCAGGTCCACGTAAATCTGACGATCGAAGCGACCCGGACGAAGCAACGCGCTGTCCAGCACGTCCGGCCGGTTCGTCGCCGCGATGATGATCACACCTTCCGTCGTGTCGAAGCCGTCCATTTCGACGAGCAACGAATTCAGCGTCTGCTCCCGTTCGTCGTTGCCGCCGCCCAATCCCGCCCCGCGCTGGCGACCCACCGCATCGATTTCATCGATAAAGATCAAACACGGCGCGCTCTTGCGTCCTTGCTCGAACATGTCGCGCACCCGGCTCGCGCCGACGCCGACAAACATTTCCACGAAATCCGAACCGGAGATCGAGAAGAACGGCACGTCCGCCTCACCCGCCACCGCTTTCGCCAGCAATGTCTTACCGGTTCCCGGAGGACCGACCATCAAGATGCCTTTCGGAATCTTGCCGCCCATCTTCGTGAACTTCTTCGGATCCTTCAAAAATTCGACGATCTCGCTCACTTCTTCCTTCGCCTCGTCGCAGCCCGCGACGTCCGCGAAGGTCACTTTATCCCGATCGCGCGTCAGCAACTTGGCGCGGCTCTTGCCAAAACTCAGCGCGCCTTTGCCCGCCTGACGCAACTGCCGCACAAAAAGAAAATACAACAAACCGATGATGATCAGGAACGGCACGACCTGCGCCGCAATCTGCGTGAACATCGTGGTCGCCGGCTGCTCCGTGAACGCCTGCGAACGCTGAAGGCGCTCCATGTTCGCATCGGTGAGGCGACCCGCCGCGCGGAACTGATGCGTCTCGCCGCGCTCGCCCTGCAACACCGTATCATCTTTCGTCTTGCCGCTGATCACCACCCAGTCGCGCCCACCCGACGAATCCGGCTGGATCACGCCTTCGCGAATCTTCCCCTGCTCCGCCATCTCCACCACCGCCTGGATCTTTAGCATCGCCGGCGAACTCAGTCGCTGCGGCGAAAGGAAAAGCAGGGCCAGCGCCGCAAGAAAGAGCGCCAGGAAAAAAATCAGCACCTTCGGTTGAAACCGATCAGGGGGAAGGCTTTTCAGCGGACGCCGTTTCTTCTTATTGTCGAGTTCGGACATTTATAGAGTGGGATAACGCGCGAAAGTGGATGTTCCTCCAGCATAAGTCAATTGGCGCTGCCTTGGAAATCCCGCGTTAGTTTTCCGTATTTGTTACGATTCGCGCGCTCGTGCGGCCGATCTCCACGAACGCATCTTTTCCCAAGCTGTGTCGCGTTCTGCGGCCTCGCGTCACGTCGTCCAACAACGCCTCGAATCCCTGCCGCGACAACGTTCCCGCTCGTCCGTGCTGCACCAGCCATCGCCAAAGCGCCCGCCGCACCAAGCCGCGCGGTTTGCCCGCCAGCCGCTTCCACCGCAACTCACCGCGCCCGCCAATCGCGCGCACGTCATCCACCCAAAACTCCATCGCGTCGTCGTCCTCTTCGATCAGCTGTCTCGACAACGCCGCTCCCGCCACCGCGTCCCGCCCCACCACCGCCGCGCGCCACACGGGCAGCACATCATGACGCATCCGATTCCTGAGAAACGATCGCCCCTGATTCGTCGCGTCCATCCGCCAGCGCACGTTCGCCGCCGCCAACACCGCCTCGATTTCACCTTTCGCCAACGTCAACAGCGGCCGCAGATGCACGCGCCCATCCGCCATTTTCTGCACCGGCCGCGGCGCCGCCAGTCCGCCACTTCCGCTGCCCCGCGCGATCCGCATCAACATCGTCTCCGCCACATCGTCCTGCTGATGCCCGGTCCATAAAGCCCGCGCGCCCGCGTTCTCCATCTCCGCCCGAAAAAACGCAAAACGCGCCGCCCTCGCCTCCGCCTCCGTCGCTTCGATTTTCCTCTCTTCCCATCTCCCCACCCGGCAGGTCACGTCCAGGCCCGCACAGACTCGCCCGCAAAAACGCTCGTCTTCCACCGACGCCCGCCCTCGCAAGCGATGATTGAAATGCAACACCCGCAGCGTCCTTCGCCGCTCCGGCCAATGCGCCCAGACGAGCAACAACAACGCCAGCGAGTCCGCGCCACCCGAGCAAGCCACCGCCCACGCTTCGTCCCCGCTCGTCTCCGCCCAGCGCAACACCGCCGGATGCAAGCGTGCCCGCGGAATCGCCTCCGCCACGCGCTCCGCCCCCACCTGCCATCGGTTGGTTCTGCGCGCCGGCATCCGATCTCGCAGCGCTCCCGCGCTCAGCTGAAGCTCAGGTAGTCTTTTCCAAAATACGGCACCAGCGCCGCCGGAATCTTCACCCGCCCGTCCGCCTGCAGATTATTCTCCAACAGCGCCGCCAACACGCGCGGCACCGCCAGACCCGAGCCGTTCAACGTGTGCACGAGCTCCGGCTTCCCGCCGTCTTTCGGCCGATAACGGATCTGCGCGCGTCGCGCTTGAAACGCCTCGAAATTCGAACAGCTCGAAACCTCGAGCCAGCGCTTCTGCCCCGCCGCCCACACTTCGAGATCGTATTTCTTCGACTGCGCAAAGCCGAGGTCTCCTCCGCACATCAGCAGAATACGATAGGGCAGCTCCAACTTCTGCAGCAGCCGTTCCGCATCCGCGCGAAGCTTGTCCAGCTCGTCGTAGCTCGTCTCGGGATGCACCCACTTCAACAGCTCCACCTTGTCGAATTGATGCAACCGGTTCAGCCCGCGCACATCCTTGCCATAGCTTCCGGCTTCGCGCCGGAAACACGGAGTATAAGCACAGCGATAAATCGGCAGCGCCGACTCCTCCACGATCTCATCCCGGAAGAAATTCGTCAGCGGCACTTCCGCCGTGGGCACCGCATACAAATGATCCGGCGTCGTCTCATACATCTGCCCTTCCTTGTCCGGCAGCTGCCCGGTCGCCGTCGCGCTCGCCGCATTCACGAAGATCGGCGGAGCGACTTCCACGTATCCAACTTTTGAATTCTCATCGAGGAAGAACTGCAACAAGGCCCGCACCAGCCGCGCGCCGTCGCCCACGAAAAACGGAAACCCCGCCCCCGTCACCTTCGCGCCCCGCCCGAAATCGAACAGCCGCTCGAATCCGCCAATCTCCCAGTGCGGCAGCGCATGCGGCTTCGGTTCGTTCGCGTCGCCGTGCGCCCCGAACACCACGTTCTCCTCCGGCGTGCGGCCTTCGGGCACCGTCGCATGGGGCAGGTTCGGCAGCGACAACATCGCCTGCCGGAACTTCTCCTCGATCTCCTTCAATTTCCCTTCGCGCTCCCGCACCTGCTGCGAAACCGCCTTCATCTCCGTCACTTTCGCCGCAAACTCCGGCGTCCCTTTCGGCAGCGCCGCCATCGCCGTATTCGCCGCTTTCTGCGTCGCCCGCAACGACTCCACTTCCCGCAACAGGGCCCGCCATTCCGCATCGATGGCCAGCACCTCGTCGACGTTCACGTCGAGGTGTTTCTTCGCGATCGCAGCGCGCACGAGATCCGGACTCTCACGGAGTAGTTTGGCGTCCAACATGGAGCGCTCAGGTATGGCGCGCGCCTTTCCCAGAACAAACAAAATCCCGCCCACCCCTTCCACGCCGCTCGCCGCCATTTCCCCATCGACTCCGCTCCACCCATCTCGAAAATCCCGCCCCCAACCCGACCGACCATTAGCAACGTCCCGCCAACGCCCGCCGGCACTTTATTCCAGTTCAGTCGACGCGCTCTCTACTTCTTCGGCGCGCTCCTGCTCTGCCCCTGGCTCGTCGTCGTCGGCTTGATCCTGCATCCGCGCTTCACCGCGAAAACGCCCTCCGCCGAAATCCGCACAACGCCTCCGCCCGACACCCGCTCCGCGTCCGACGTCGTTCAATGCCCGCCCGGACCATGGGGCGACGTCCAATACTCGCGCCTCGTGATCGAGCCGCCCGATGAGTTCATCCCGGACGACTACCTTCGCCCCACTCCGATCGTGTGGACGTTTCCCGGCTTCACACCCGACTCGCTCGCCGCACTCTGGCGCGAGGCGCGTCTCCCCGATCAAACGATCGCAACCCTCGCCACTTCGACACGCTCGCTTCCTGACCATCTCGTCGTGCGTCCTTCCGCGGAACTCGTCCTCGGCCTCGATTCGCACGCGCGCACCGTCATCTACTCGGTCCTCTCGTCCTTTCCCGAAAATCCGGATCAACACGAACCTTTCCGCTTCCGCGCCGATACCGCCGAAGAATGGTTCGCCGACAGCGGCCTCTCTCCCGACACCCTCGCCATCGTTCAACGCCTGCTCTACCGACGCGGCACGTCGCTCCTCTTCTCCGATCATCCGGCCGTTCTGCCCCTGATCGCTTCGCGCTCAGAGCGTCTCCGTCTCGTCCGCACGCTCGCGCGCAAATCCACGCTTCTCGTCAAACTTCGCGTCAGTCCCGACTCCAACATCGAAGAGCTCTCCGACTATTGGGGCCGCGGTCCGCGTAACAAAGACCTCCGAGCCCTCCTCAAATCGATCTCCAAACGTCCCGCCGGCACCACGATCGACATCTCTCATGTCCTTCCCGCCTTCGCCCGCAGTCATCTCTTCACCTACCGCCCGCCGTCGACCGATCCCATCCAAAACAGCCGCGACTGCCATTGGACCTCGCTCAATTTCTTCAACAATCCTCCCGACGATCGCTTCGCCGACATCGACAACGTCCGCATCGCTTTCGAAACCGAATACCTGCCCGTCGCCGGCAGTCCAGTGTTCGGCGACATCATCACGTTCTCGAAAGCCGATGGCTCCATCATCCACTCGTGTGTCTACATCGCCGACGACATCGTCTTCACGAAAAACGGCGCCGCCGAAGTGATGCCTTGGATCCTGATGAATCTCGCCGACGTGATCGCATTCTACCCCTCCGACCCGCCGCTCACGTTGAGCGCGTTCCGTCGCAAGGATCTATACTAGATCGAGCGTCTCGACCTTCCCAACCGCCGCGCGCCCCGCCGCTACTTCGCTTTCGCCAACCGCGTCTCTGCGCTCTGCCAACGCAGATAAACTTCGCGCGCCGTCAGCAGCTTCAAGTTCCGCACCGGCGCCTGCACCACCACATTCGTCGGCGCCTCCAGCGGATACGGTCCGCAGGTGCGCGGATCCGTCGGCCCAAACACCCCCAGCGTCGGCACCCCGAGCGCCGCCGCCAGATGCATCGGACCGCTGTCGTTCGAAATCACCCAATGCGCCCGCTTGATCAGCGCCGGCAGCGACACGAGGCTCGTATTCCCCGTCAGGTTCAAAAACCGCGAGGGCAGAAACAATCCGCGATCGGGCACCACTTCGCTCCCCGCCCAGATCACCTTTCGCGTCTTGTCGTGCTTCAGGATCAACGTCGTCAGCTGCTTGAAGCCATTCCAACGCTTCTCCGACCGACGGCTGTCCGGAAAAATCACCACCGGCTTCGATCCCCCGCGGCCTTCCGCAAATTTCAGCTTCAACGTTTCCGTCGTCTTGAACTTCAACGTCCCTTTCAGCTCCGGCTTCGCCTCCAGGATCGGACAAAACTGCAGCAGGATATCGATCGCATGACTCCGCCGGCCTTCCGGCGGCAACGGCACTTTCTGATCGTAGAAAATTCCCGACATCTCCCGCGCATCGCTGCGCCCGATCTTCTTCTTCGCCCGCACCCGCGAGGTCATCAGCCCCGTCCGCAGCAGTCCTTGAAAATCGAATACATAATCGAACTTCGTCTTCCGCACCTCGCTAACCAGCTTCACGAAGCCTTTCGCCCCGCCTTTCCGCTGGAAAACATACACGTGATCCACCGCCACACACGCCTGCACGAGCGGCGCATAGATGTCGCGCACGATCCACGAGACCTTCAAATCGTCGCACTGCGCCTTCATCGACGTCGCCACCTGCAAACCGTGAACGATGTCGGCCAACGATGAGGGTTTGATGATTAGAACATGTGGCATGACAGCAATGAGCGCGGCGATCTTGAAGCGGCGTCAGAAACTTTCGTCCGGTGCGACAAACGCAAACGCGAATGGTGCCATCATCATGGTTTTGCGCGTTTCTTACGTCACCGCGCCCGCAATTCCTCCAACACCCCCAACACCACCGACGGCTCCAAATCTCGCAGCTTTCCTCCCGGCGCCACTACCGCCGCATGCCGCACCGACTCCAGCGGAAACGGCCCGAACCGCCGCGGCGACGTCGGCCCGAAAATCGCCAGCACGCGATTTCCCACCGCCGCCGACAAATGCATCGGCCCGCTGTCGTTCCCCACGAACACCGACTTCTGCCTCACCAGCGCAATCATCTCCGCCAGCGAACAGCCCGTAAGATTCAGCAAACGCCCCGCCGGCGCCGCAAAGGGCGCCTCCGTCTTCTTCCCCGCACACCACGCGATCCGGCTCCGGGGAATTGTATCCAAAATTCCCTTCATCAGCTCCTCGTAACGCTTCCACTCCTTCCCCGCCCCGCGGCTGTCCGTGAAAATCACAAAGGTCTCCCGCGGATCTCCCGCGAAAAACCCTTCCCAGCCAAAGGTCTCGTCTGGCTTCAATTCGAGCGCCTCCTCGCTCCACGCGATCGGCAGATCGACCGTCTGCAAAAACGGCAACAACACTTCGATCGCATGATGCGGCCCCTCGCCTTTCGGCTCCGTCACCCGCCGATGATAAAACCAGCCCGATCCTTCCCGCGCATCCGGCCGGCCCCACTTCACCGGCGCCCGCGCCGCCGCCGTCATCAACGCCGACCGCAGTAATCCCTGCATGTCCCACACCTGATCCCACTGCCCCGCCTTCAACTGACGCAACAATCGCACAAACGCCGGCCACCCATCCCGCCGCCGAAAGATGATCACTTCGCTCACAAACGGCGCCGCCTGCACCAATCCCGCAAACCGTTCGCGCACCACCCAGCTCACCCGCAATTCCGGCCGCGCCTTCACCGCCCGCTGCACCACTTGCAACCCGTGCACGATGTCACCCAGTGACGACGGCTTGATCACGAGAAGTCGGTGCATGCGCAGAGCGCGCAGGCTTGTGTCCGCCCCGCTTTCGTTCAACTCCATTCCCTTTCACGCATGAGTTTTTCCGCCTCCGACATCGCCGCATTGCAAACCGACCTCACCGCGCGCTGGCATCACACCGCGCCCGCCGCCGCCGGCGAGGGTTTCGCCTTCCTCGTTCAACAAAATCACCTGCGCAACTTCCAACTCTGGCACGAGGAAGACATCGCGCGTCGCGACGACCTCGGCTTCGAGGCCGTCTATCGCGCCAAGCGCAACATCGATCGCTTCAACCAGGAGCGAAACAATTTCATCGAAGAAATGGACAAGGCCATCGTCGCCGCTCTCCAACCGCCCACATCCGGCTGCCCGCGCAATTCCGAAACGCCCGGCATGATGATCGACCGTCTCTCCATCCTCGCGCTCAAGGAATATCACATGCACGAGGAAACCGTCCGCCCCGACGCCTCCGCGGAACACCGCGAAAAATGCGGCGAGAAACTCGCGCGCATCCGCGTCCAACGCGCCGACCTCCTCAACTGCCTCGCCGAACTCCTCGCCGACGTCATCGCGCGCCGCCGCACGTTCTCCGTCTACTTCCAGTTCAAGATGTATAACGACCCCGCGCTCAACCCGCAGCTCTACCGTCGCACGCAGCCGTCCACCTGACCGCTCGCGCCGTCACGCCACTCTTCCGAGCGCATGTTCGCCGGCCTTTCGTGTCCATTCGTGGTTCACCTCATCGGCCTCCGACTCCACCCGCCCCCATCCGTGTTCATCGGTGTCCATCCGTGGTTAACAAATCCCGTCGCTAAACTCCGGGTCTCGCGTCTCCCATGAGCCGCGCCAGCGAAAAAAATCGCCTCTGGCTCCCCCAACACTGGCCCATGTGGATCGGCCTCGCCGGCTTCCGCCTCGCCAATCGCCTGCCCTGGTCCGTCCAACGCGCCTTCGCCCGTCTGCTCGGGACGTTCGTTTACTACGTCGTTCCCATCCGTCGCCACGTCACGCTCGTTAACCTCCGTCTCTGCTTCCCCGAAAAATCCCCCGCCGAAATCCGCGCGCTCGCGCGCGCCCACTACCACTCGCTCGCCCTCGGCCTGTTCGAAACCTGCGCCGGCTGGTGGTCCAGTTCCGCCGAACTTCCGCCGCACACCATCGTCGGCCACGAACATCTCGACCGCGCCATCGCCGAAGGCCGCGGCGCGATTCTCCTCACCGCTCATTTCACCACGCTCGAGATTTGCGCGCGCATGATGAACGAACGCTTCGACCTGAGCGTGCTCTACCGCGATCCCAACAATCCCGTCATCGCCGCCGAAATGCGCGCGCAACGCGAACGCCTCGTCAAAGCCGCCATCCACTTCGACGATCTCAAAGGTCTCATCCGCGCCCTCCGCAGCGGCCACGCCGTCTGGTATGCGCCCGATCAGGGCAAGCGCTCCAAACAAAGCGAAATCCTCCCGTTCTTCGGCGTGCCCGCCATCACCAACACCGCCACGAGCAAACTCGCCGAAATGACGCGATCGCCCGTCGTCCCCTACTTCGCCCGCCGCGAACCCAACGGCCACTACACGCTCACCATCCTTCCTCCGCTCGAAAATTTCCCGACCGCCGACGCCACCGCCGACGCCATCCGCGTCAACCGCCTCATCGAAGAACACATCCGCCTCGCGCCCGAACAATACCTCTGGGTCCACAAACGTTTCAAAGCCCGCGGTCCCGGCTACCCGGAAGTTTACTGACCGCCCGCGCATCGAATGACCTCCCCCTCTCGCCATCGTCATTCCGAG
>JAFAAS010000158.1 GCA_023426435.1 Verrucomicrobiota bacterium
TGTCATTCTGAGCGTAGCGAAGAATCCAGGGCGACGATCGGCCGCGGACGCACACGTGGATTCTTCGCTGCGCTCAGAATGACAGCCATCATTTGGCATTCGAATTCCTAACGTTACTTGCGGGACAGGACAATAGAGCGTTTTCGTAAAAACTATAGCCCTATAGGTGAACCACAGAGGCACAGAGGCACGGAGAGATCCTGTGGCCTTCCTCTGTGTGCTCGGTGCCTTCTTGGTTCAAATCGGGGTCTCCGATTCGGCCAACGGCTGTGACATTATTTAAAATGCTATGAGTAGGCGTTATTCTTCGCCGTCGAAGTAATCGGCGGGCTGGGCGCGGAAGAACATGTGCGGGGAGCGGAGTCCCCATTTGGCGGAATCGGGGTAATGGGAGTAGTCGACGGGCGGGTTGTCGGCGACGCAGAGGTAGAGGAGGTCGGTGTCGCCGGCGTTGGAGAACGCGTGAGCTTCGCCGGGCGGATGGAGGACGGCTTCGCCGGCCTGGACGACGTGTGTTTCGCTGCCGGCGCGGACGCGGGCGGTGCCGCGGAGGAAGAGGAAGAATTCCCATTGGGCGGCGTGGGAGTGGAACGGGCAGGGTGTTTCGCCCGGTGCGAGTTTGCCGAGCTCGACGTCGAAGGGATGTCCGCCGAGGCCGGTGGGTGTGTCGGGTTTGGCGCCGAGCGCGAGGGAGAGTTCTTTGCCGGAGCCGCGGAATTTGCCTTGGGGCGAGTGCCGGCTTTTCCAGGCGAGATCGTCGATGTGGCATTTGCGCGAGGCGAACGGCGTGAGCACGGCGGAGGGAGGCGCGGGCATCATGCGGTTGGGTTTCGTGTCGGGCGGCAGGGTGTCTTCGCCCTCGAGGTAGTGGGTTTCGTGGAGGCGGAAGAAGATGCCGGGAGGGCGGAGCGCGTATTTGTTGGAGTCGGGATAATAGCAGCCATCGAGCGGCGGGTTGTCGGCGATGATGAGGATCTCGAGATCGTCGCTGCTGTTGTTGTGAAGTTGGTGCGCGGCGCCGGGCGGGTGGATGAAGCAGTCGCCGGCGCGGAGGGGAAACGTGCCGTCGGGGGTGCGGACGGAGCCGGTGCCGTTTCGGACGTAGAAGAATTCCCACTGGGCGAAGTGGGCGTGGTAAGGACAGATCCTGGCGCCGGCGGGGAGGCGTCGGAGTTGAACGTCGAAGGGATGACCGCCGGCCCATGTCCCACCATTTCGGATACCGCCGAGCGCGAGGGAGACGTTGCGGGAGAACGAGTGGAATTTGCCGGTGGGCGAGCGGGATTCTTCTTCGGCGATCGCGGAGAGGCGGACGTGGTTCATGGGAGGCGGCGCGGGGCGAGCGTGTGCGCGGGATGCAACGAGTTGAAACGGCGGTCGTTTGACGGTGAAGGGTGACGCGACATCGTTGCGGCACGCATGCGATACTCGGTCGTCAAGCAGATCTCGTTCATGCTGGAGAACCACCCGGGAGCGTTGCATCGCGCGGCGGCGGAGTTGGCGCGGAGCGGCGTGAACATCCATGGCATCTCGGTGCTGGACAAGCCGGATGTGGGCGTGGTGCGGCTGCACACGAGCGATCCGTTGAAGGCGAAGACGGTGCTGAGTTCGATTGGGTTGAATCCGACGGAGACGGATGTGATCGAACTCGAGCTGCCGAATCAGCCCGGGAAGTTGGCGGATGTGTGCCGGGCGCTGACCTTGGCGGAGGTGAATGTCGATTACGCGTATGGCTCGGGGAGCGACGCGGAGCAGCGGATGAAGTTTGTGTTGAAGGCGTCGCCGTTGAAGGAGGCGAGGCGGGTGTTGGAGGAGATTGGGGAGGAGTGAGGGGGCGGTGCGGCGGAGCGGGGATCGGAGCGGCGGGGTCGGGAGACCCCGCCCTACAACGTCATGCCGCGGCGATGACGGGGTTGGTGAGGGTGCCGATGGATTCGATGTCGATGCTGACGGTGTCGCCCGGCCTGAGCCAGACGGGGGGATTGCGCGCGAAGCCGACGCCGTGCGGCGTGCCGGTGAGGATGACGGTGCCGGGGAGGAGGGTTTTGTCGGCGCTGAGGAATTCGATGAGCGCGGCGACGTCGAAGACCATGTCGTTGGTGTTCCAGTCCTGCATCGTTTCGCCGTTGAGGAGGGTGCGGATGCGGAGGGCGTTGGGGTTTTGTAGTTGGTTTTTGGTGATGAGCACCGGACCGAGCGGGCAGAAGGTGTCGAAGCTTTTTGCCTGGCACCATTGACCGCCGCCGAGATCGCGTTGCCAATCGCGGGCGGAGACGTCGTTGGCGCAGGTGTAGCCGAGGACGTAGTCGAGGGCGTGGGCGCGGGAGACGTTTTTGCAGCGGCGGCCGATAACGACGGCGAGCTCGCACTCGTAGTCGACTTTGGTGCTGGTGCGCGGGAGCTCGATGGGGTCGCCGGGATTTTGGATGGACGACGTGGCTTTGATGAAGAGGACGGGGCGCTCGGGGGCGTCCTTGCCGCTTTCGGCGGCGTGGCGGCGGTAGTTGAGGCCGATGGCGAGGATGTTGGTGGGGGCGATCGGCGCGAGGAGTTTGCCGGGTGTGATGAGGCGATCGGTGACGGCGAAGTCGGAGAAAATGTCGCCGGCGATTTCGCGAGCGGAGCCGTCGGGTTGGAGGGCGGCGTAGGCGGGGCCGGCGGGGGTGAGGTGGCGGATGAGGCGCATGGGGTTAGGAAACGCCTGCGCCGGGAGGGGGCAATGCGGCAGCGAAGGTGTGCGCGTGTTGGGCGCGGCGGGCGTTTCAGGACGCTTTGCGGCGATTGCTCCGAGGAGCGCTTCTGGGCTTGACGGGCTTCGTGCCGTAGTTCGCCTGAGTTTCGGCGGCCATCGGCAGGGCGGCATCGAAGTCGACCAGTTCGCGGAGGCTGAGGCCGAGGCCTTCGGCCATCTTGATCAGCGTGGAAAGACGGATCTCAAATTTACGGCCGGCTTCGACATGCTGGTAGTGCTTGTAGGTGAGACCGGCGCGTTCCGCGAAGACCTCCTGGGTGAGGCCGCGGGCCTTGCGGAGTGCTCGGATGCGCATTTGCAGGCGCTTCGCCGTGTCGTTTGCCACGCGCGAAGATAGCGGGCGGCGAAGCGCTCAAACACCCCGTCAACGGTAGTGTGGGCTGGACACCTTGGTATCGGTGGTGCAATCACGCGCGGACTCCCCGCTCTCGCGAGTGGGGCTCCGTCCTCAATGTCCCAGTTCACTCTTCACGACGTCCTCGCTCAGTTCCGTGAGGCCGCCACCTCTAGCCGCGATCTTGGCGACCGCTTCGAGCGGCTCATCGCCCGCTACCTCGAACTCGATCCGCTCTACGCCGAGCGCTTTTCGAACGTCTGGCTCTGGAACGAGTGGCCGCAAAAGGGGAAGGTGGGCGACGTCGGCATCGACCTCGTGGCCGAGGAGCGCGCCACCGGCGGCTTCTGCGCCATCCAGTGCAAGTTCTACCGCCCCGAGCACACGCTGGCGAAGGACGACATCGACTCCTTCTTCACGGCGGCCGGCAAATCGCTCTTCACCTCCTGCCTCATCGTCTCGACCACCGACCGTTGGGGCAAAAACGCCGAGCACGCCCTCGCCAACCAGTCCAAGCCCGTCACGCGCCTGAGCGTTCACGACTTGGAGGCGAGCCCCATCGATTGGTCGCGTTTCCGTCTCGACCGTCCGCAGGATCTCTCCCGCCGCCCGGTCAAACAGGTCCGCCCGCATCAGAAGGCCGCCATCGACGCCGTCGCCAAAGGCTTCGCCGAGCACGACCGCGGCAAGCTCATCATGGCCTGCGGCACGGGCAAAACGTTCACCGCCCTCCGCCTCGCCGAGAAGGTCGCGCCCTCCGGCCACGTGCTCTTCCTTGTGCCTTCGCTCGCCCTGCTCTCGCAGACGCTGCGCGAATGGACCGCCGAGGCGCTGCGCCCGCTGGTGAGCCTCGCGGTCTGCTCCGATTCCTCGATCGGGAAAAGCAAGGGCCGCGCGGACGACGACGGCGGCGACATCGATTTATACGACCTCGCCTTCCCCGCCACCACTTCGGCCAAGCAACTGGTCGCGCAACACGACGCGCTCGCCGCCCGACATGCGAAGAAAGCCGGCGCCGCGCCGCTCACCGTCGTTTTCTCCACCTACCAATCGATCGCCGCCGTCGCCGCCGCGCAAAAAGCCGGCTTGCCCGAGTTCGATCTCATCATCTGCGACGAGGCGCATCGCACCACCGGCGTCACGCTCAGCGGCGAGGACGAGAGCCACTTCGTCAAGGTCCACGACGCCGCCTTCATGCGCGGGAAAAAGCGCCTCTACATGACGGCCACGCCGCGTCTCTACGGCGACGAGGCCAAAACCAAGGCGCAGGACGCCGACGCCGCGCTTTGTTCGATGGACGACCCCGCGCTCTTCGGCCCGGAGTTTCACCGCCTCGGTTTCGGCGAGGCCGTCGGCCAGTCCTTGCTCGCCGATTACAAGGTCCTCGTGCTCGCGGTGGACGAGAAATACGTCTCCAAAACCTTCCAACGCCAGATCGCCGACGCGAACAACGAGCTCAACCTCGACGACGCCGTGCGCATCACCGGCTGCTGGAACGGCCTCGCGAAACGCTTCGACCAAGCCTCGGTCAGCGCGTCCGCCACCGATCTCCAGGGCGACACCGGCCCGATGCGTCGCGCCGTCGCCTTTTCGCGCTCGATCAAGGACTCGAAGGCCTTCGTCGAAAAGTTCGGCCAGATTGTCGCCGCCTACCGCGAGACGCACCCGGAGGCGGAGAACCTGCTCGCCTGCGAACTCGATCACGTGGACGGCACCTTCGACGCGCTTCGCCGCAACGCCCGCATCGACTGGCTCAAGGCCGAGGCCGCGGAGAATACCTGCCGCATCCTATCGAACGCCCGCTGCCTCTCCGAGGGCGTGGACGTGCCCGCGCTCGACGCCGTCCTCTTCCTCAATCCGCGCAAATCCATCATCGACGTCGTCCAGTCCGTCGGCCGCGTGATGCGTCGCGCCGAGGGGAAGAAATACGGCTACATCATCCTGCCCATCGGCATCCCGGCCGACGTCCCGCCCGAGGAGGCCCTGAAGGACAACGAAAAATACAAGGTCGTCTGGCAGGTTCTCCAAGCGCTGCGCGCGCACGACGACCGCTTCAACGCCACGGTCAATCACATCGAGCTGAACAAACAGCGTCCGGACGCGATTCAGATCATCGGCGTGGGCGGCGGCGGCCCGGGCGACGAAAAGAGCGATGGCGACGGGCATCCGACCTTGCGCGAGGTGCAGGGCAGCTTCGCTTTCCCGCACCTCGAGGAGTGGAAGGACGCGATCTACGCGCGCATCGTGCTGAAATGCGGCGACCGCCGTTATTGGGAGAGCTGGGCCAAGGACGTCGCAGTCATCGCCGAGAAGCACACCACGCGGATCCGCGCGTTGCTCTCCGGCAGCGATGCGAAACACAAAAAGGCCTTCGCCGATTTCCTCGCCAGCCTGCGCGACATGATCAACCCGGCGATTTCGGAGGCCGACGCCATCGAGATGCTCTCGCAGCACCTCATCACGCGTCCGGTCTTTGACGCGCTTTTCGAGGGCTATGTGTTCACGCAGCACAATCCCGTTTCAAAGGCCATGCAGAGCATGCTCGATTTGCTGCATGAGCAGGCGTTGGAGAAAGAGACCGCCGGGCTCCAGAGCTTCTACGCGAGCGTGCGCAGCCGCGCCGCCGGCATCGACAACGCCGAGGGCCGCCAGCGCGTCGTGATCGAACTCTACGACAAATTTTTCCGCACCGCCTTCCCCAAGATGGCGGAGCGTCTCGGCATCGTTTACACACCGATCGAGGTAGTGGATTTTATCATACGCAGCGTGGAGGACGTGTTGCGACACGAGTTCGGCTCCTCGCTCGGCGACAAGGATGTTCACGTCATCGATCCGTTCACCGGCACCGGCACCTTCCTCGTGCGCTTGCTGCAAAGCGGCCTGATTCCCTCCGCCGATCTGTTGCGCAAATACAAGGACGAGCTGCACGCCAACGAAATCGTGCTCCTCGCCTACTACATCGCCGCGATCAATATTGAGGAGACCTTTCACGGGCTGCATCGCGCCACGGGCAAGAAGCCCGCCGGCTATGTGCCCTTCGACGGTATCGTGCTCACGGATACGTTTCAAATGGCGGAGACCAAAGGCGAGATGGAGGAAAAGATGTTTCCCGAAAACAACCGTCGGGTGAAGCGCCAGAAGCAGAGTCCCATCCGCGTGGTGGTCGGCAACCCGCCGTATTCGGTGAACGACAACCCGGTGCCATATCCGATACTCGACGCTCGCATCACTTCCTCCTACGCCGAGAATTCCACTGCCACACTAAAAAGCAGCCTTTATGACAGCTATGTTCGCGCGATCCGCTGGGCAAGCGACCGCATCAGCGGCAGAGGTGTGATTGGTTTCGTCACCAATGGTTCGTTTATCGACGGCAACGCGATGGAGGGCTTGCGTGCGTCGCTGGTTCAGGAGTTCACCAGTCTCTACGTCTTTAACCTACGAGGGAATCAGCGCACGTCCGGAGAAACATCGCGTATGGAGGGCGGCAAGATATTTGGCTCGGGCAGTCGCACACCCGTTGCTATCTCGATTTTCGTTCGTAATCCGGAAAAAAAGACCCCGGGGGAACTGCACTACCACGACATTGGGGACTACCTTTCTCGGGAAGAGAAGCTGGCGATCATCCGGGGCTTCGGCGGGCTGAACGGCCTGCATCGCGAGCGGAAATGGGTGCGTCTCATGCCTAACGCTAGTCACGATTGGATCAACCAGCGCGATCCTGCGTTTGGTGCATTCTTGCCCCTCGGTGAGCGCGACCGACCGCGAGGCGCAGTTTTTAGCTACTTCACCAATGGGATTAAGACAGGACGTGACGCGTGGGCAGTTTCATTCTCGAAAGTGCAACTCGCGCAAAACATGCGCCGCCACATCGAGAACTACAATCAAGACGCCAGGGCATATCAATTGGCGGTGAAACGGACCGAAAAGAAGCCCAACCTTGAACAAATCATTACAAACGATTCGAAACGCCTGCATTGGAATCGAGCGGCGAAGGAAGATGCAGTGGCTGGTAGGCTCTATACTTTCGATGCAGCAAACATTCGTCGATGCATGTATCGCCCTTTTACGGGTCAGAATGTTTATACCGACTCGCGTTTGAACGACCTGTGGTCAGCGCGAAAGCGCTTTTTTCCAAGTGCAAGCACTAAGAATGTCGTCATCTGCGCAATGGGAGTAGGTGCGTCAAAAGATTTTGGCGCACTTGTTACTGATACACTGCCCGATCTAGAGCTGATTTCGAAGGGTTATTGCTTCCCGCTTTTTCTTTACGAAAAGAACGAGCCAGATCGGGCAGACGAAGCCGAGGCGACAAAGGCGAAGCAAGTCGAGTTCCTTACGAAGGAATCGGAAGGCGAGTTCATCGACGGCTACCACCGGCGCAGCGCGATCACGCGGGACATTCTGGGGGAATTCCGTGCCGCCTACGAACCCAGTATCACGGAGGAGGACGTGTTCTACTACGTCTACGGCGTGCTGCATTCGCCGGAGTATCGCACGCGCTTCGCCAGCGACCTAAAGAAGATGCTGCCGCGTCTGCCGCTCACGCGCGAGACGGCGGATTTCTGGAAGTTCAGCCAGGCCGGACGCGATCTTGCGTATTGGCATCTCAACTACGAGATGGTCGAGCCGTGGCCGTTGAAGGAGCACGCCACCGAATTGCTGAGTGATCCGACGAAGGATTATCTCGTCCAGAAAATGACCTACGGTCGTCCTACGCCGGCGCAGAAGGCGGCGGGGGCGAAGTTCGACAAGACCACGCTGCACTACAACGCGCGGATCACGCTCACGGCAATTCCGCTCGATGCCTACGACTACGTGGTGAACGGCAAGCCCGCGCTGGATTGGATCGTGGAGCGCTACCAAGTGACGGTGGACAAAGACAGCGGCATCCGGAACGACCCCAACGACTGGGCGCGTGAGCACAATCAACCCCGCTACATCCTCGATCTCTTCAAACGCGTGATCCGCGTGAGCCTCGAAACGAATCGCATCGTTGCCTCCCTCCCGTCCTTGAACGAGCGGCGACAAGTAGACCGCCCCAATCAATGACGTGGATCTGAGTGGAGATCAGGAAAAATCTCGAGGTGTTCACCTTCGCCCGAGAGCTGACGCGTAGGAGCTCAGACCGGAGCCAGGGAAGAGAACGAACACGTAGCACATGGTGCCGCAGTCGGATGTTGGAAGGTTATGCCATCCCGCCGGGTGGGGACCGCCGGGACGAGACAAGCTCATAACCGCGCTGATGTCCTCTCCTTAGCGATATCGAAGAATCTATTGCCATTCATCGGCCCACGAGGACGCCAAACGCAAATGCGGGGAGCGGGGAGCGCGACGTCGAACCGGCGCGTTAGGGACAACGCGTCCTACCCGGGGATGCAGCCTTGACGATGCAGATCAGGAATGCAGCTTCGTCTGCATGAGGACGACGCTGAATCTGGACGATCGGTTGATGGAGGAGGCGGCGGAGTATGCGGGGTTGAAGGAGAAAACGGCCCTGCTGCACGAAGGGCTCCGGGCTCTGATTCAGCGTGAGGCGGCGGCGCGGCTGGCGGCGTTGGGCGGCTCCGACAAAAAGGCGGCGGCGGCTCCGAGACGGAAATCCACGGGCAGGCAAGCATGAGAGTCCTGGTAGACAGCTCCGTCTGGATCGACCACTTCCATGAGCCGGATGCGGTTTTGCAGGCGTGTCTGCAACAGGGCGCGGTCTGGACGCATACGATCGTGATTGGCGAACTCGCGGCGGGGCGATTGAAGCGGCGCGACGAGATCCTGCGTCATCTGCAGAAGCTGCCGCGAGCCGACGAGATCGACCTTGAAGAAGGTCTGCATTTCGTCGCGCAGCATGAACTCGCGGGTCGCGGCTTGTCGTGGAGCGACGTGCAGTTGCTGGCGGCGGCGCGGATTGACGGCGCCGCGATCATGACGCGGGACAAGGCTCTTGCGGCGGCGGCGAAGGAGCTGGGGCTTGCTTATGGGAGAAGCTGATTAGTTGGGGCGGGGACAAACGGCTCTGGTTCGCACGCCGGGTGAGTTGCGGCTCGGCGAGGACGCCTCGCCCTACCGAACGCGGCTGGATTGTTCTAGATCTTCACGTGCGCGAGGAGGGCGCGTTCCTCTTCTTCGGGCAAGGGATCGCCGTCGACTTCGAGGATGCGACGCGCGAGCGGTTCGAGCTGCTCGGCGGGAACCTCGACCACGCCGCGGTCGTCGCGCCACTGGATGACGGGGAGGCCGTAGGCTTTGTTCTCGAGCACGACCCGCGCGTAGGCTCGTCGCATGGCGCGGAGCGAGCGACGCGTTTCCTCCGACGGAATGAAAGCAGCAGGTTCCCCGGCGGTGTGAGTGGGCTGATCGGGCATGAAACGAACTTGTGCGGCGCGCTCGATGAACGCAAGTCGTGTGGCATCTACGATTCGTAGGCGGCCGTTTTCCTCTGCGACGACCAGATGCGGGCGGTAGCCCGTGTTGTCGTAGAGCCGCCAGTCGTCGAGAAGCGGGCGGTAGAGTTCGGCGAGATTACGGATGCCGAGGTGAAAGCGGCGCGCTTGAACATCGTCGGGAATGTTGTGGCCGCCTTTGGTCACACGCTGGCGCACGCGATTGCGGGTGATGTCGAGATTGGGAATCCAGAGAAAATCCAGACGCACACGATATCCTGCGCTGCGGAACTCGCGCAGCAGCGGGGCGTAGGCGCGGCCGGACAAGGTGGTCTCGAAGGAAAAATCTTCGCGGCGGTTGGCGAGCTCGCGCAGCCGTCGAAGCATGATCCGCCCGGCTTCGAAAGCGGCGGTTTCGGGTGAGAAAGGAGAGAGGCCGGCGGCGATCAGATCGGCATTTACGAACTCGCGGCAGCGCATTTCCTGGGGAAGGAAGTCGCGGACATACGTCGATTTGCCGGCGCCGTTCGGGCCGGCGACGATGAACAGGTTGGGCACGGCAGGATGAGAAAGCCGGTATGCGCGCAGGGCAACGCAGGTTTGTTGCCTCGGGGGCGCGCGGACGGGTTGGAGTCCCGTTCGGCATGCGTCGGTGGGGGCCGCCGTGGAAGCCACTCGCTCACGCTCGTAGCCACGGAACGGCTCGCGGGGGACGGCGCGACGTGGAATTCGGGAGCGAGACGGGGGAGGTGGCGTCCGGCCACTCGCTTACGCTCGTAGCTACTGTCCGGCGGGACCATCAACTTTCGGCGTAGGCGTCCATGCCGATGCACGAGCAGACGAGGTTGCGGTCGCCGTAGACGTTGTCGACGCGGCCGACGGCGGGCCAGAATTTGGACTGGCGCGTGAACGGCGACGGGAACGCGGCGAGATCGCGCGAATACGGATGCGGCCAGTCGTCGGAGGCGATGGCGCGGGCGGTATGGGGCGCGTGCTTGAGCGGGTTGTTGAGTTTGTCGGATTCGCCGGTGGCGACGGCCTGCATCTCGCCGTGGATGGAGATGAGCGCGTCGCAGAAGCGGTCGAGTTCGGTCTTCGATTCGCTCTCGGTGGGCTCGATCATGAACGTGCCGGGAACCGGAAACGACATTGTCGGGGCGTGATAGCCGTAGTCCATGAGACGCTTGGCGGCGTCTTCGACTTCGAGGCCGTGTTTTTTCCAGGCGCGAAGATCGACGATGCATTCGTGGGCGATCAGGCCGGCGTTGCCGCGGTAGAGGACGGGGAAGAATTTTTCGAGGCGCTTGGCGACGTAGTTGGCTTTGAGGATCGCGAACCTGGTCGCTTCGGTGAGGCCGTCAGCGCCCATCATGCGGATATACATCCAGGAGATGACGAGGATGGAGGCGGAGCCGAACGGCGCGGCGGAGACTGCGCCGCCAAGTTCGGAGTTTGGGGTTTGGGGTTTGGAGTTTTGGAAGACGTGGCCGGGGAGGAAGGGGGCGAGGTGTTTGGCGACGCCGATGGGGCCGACGCCGGGACCGCCGCCGCCGTGCGGGATGCAGAAGGTTTTGTGAAGATTGAGGTGGCAGACGTCGGCGCCGATGTGGCCGGGCGAGGTGAGTCCGACCTGGGCGTTCATGTTGGCGCCGTCCATGTAAACCTGTCCGCCGTGCTCGTGGATCGCGGCGCAGATGTCGCGTATTGCGGCTTCGAATACGCCGTGGGTCGACGGATACGTGACCATCAGCGCGGCGAGATCGTGCGCGTGGGTGGAGGCTTTGGCGCGGAGATCGGCGAGATCGATGTTGCCGTTGGCGTCGCAGGCGACGGGCACGACCTTGAAGCCGCACATGGCGGCGGTGGCGGGATTGGTGCCGTGCGCGCTGGTGGGAATGAGGCAGATGTTGCGATGGCCCTCGCCGCGGGATTCGTGATAGCCGCGGATGGCGAGGAGGCCGGCGTATTCGCCTTGGGAGCCGGCGTTGGGTTGGAGGGAGACGGCGGCGAAACCGGTGATTTCGGCGAGCCAGGTTTCGAGGTCGCGGAAGAGTTTTTGGTAGCCGCGGGTTTGTTCGGCGGGGGCGAACGGATGAAGTTTAGCGAACTCCGGCCAGGAGATGGGGAACATCTCGCTGGTGGCGTTGAGCTTCATCGTGCACGAACCGAGCGAGATCATCGAATGCACGAGCGAGAGATCCTTCGCTTCGAGGCGACGGATGTAGCGGAGCATCTCGTGCTCGGTGTGGTAGGAGTTGAACGTCGCGTGGGTGAGGAAAGGCGACGTGCGGGCGAGAGGGGAGGGGAAGTCGGAGAGTTGAGAGTGGAGCGTGGAGAGCTGAGAGAGGAAGTCGGCGGCCGCGAATTCGCTGAAGCAGGAGAGGAGAATTTGGAGGTCGTCGACGGTGGTGGTTTCGTCGAGCGAGATGCCGACGGTGTAATCGTCGATGCGGCGGAGGTTGAAACGTTTCGCCTCGGCGGCGGCGTGGACGCGGGCGGCGGAGACGTTGGAGATCGTGAGCGTGTCGAAGACCGGTTCGACGTTGATGCGGGCGCCGAGCGCGGTGAGCGAGCGGGCGAGAAGTTGGGTAAGGAGATGGACGCGTTGGGCGATGCGGCGAAGACCTTCGGGACCGTGATACACGGCATACATCGACGCCATGACGGCGAGGAGAACCTGGGCGGTGCAGATGTTGGACGTGGCTTTGTCGCGGCGGATGTGTTGTTCGCGCGTGCCGAGGGCGAGGCGGAGGGCGGGGGCGCCGTGGACGTCTTTCGAGACGCCGACGAGACGGCCGGGCATCTGGCGTTTAAACGCGTCTTTCGTCGCGAGAAAGCCGGCGTGCGGGCCGCCGAAGCCGAGGGCGACGCCGAAGCGTTGTGCGGAACCGACGGCGACATCGGCGCCGAATTCGCCGGGGGCGCGGAGCAGCGTGAGAGCGAGCAGATCGGTGGCGACGATGGTGAACGCGCCGGCGGCGTGCGCGGCGGTGAAGAAGGCTTCGAAGTCGTGAATCGAGCCGGTGGTGTCGGGGTATTGAACGAGGACGCCGAAGCAGGAGGCGTCGGGCTGGAACGTGCGGTGGTCGCCGATGACGACGTGGATGCCGAGCGGCTTCGCGCGGGTTTTCACGATGTCGATCGTCTGCGGATGGCACGCGGCGGAGACGAAGAAGTGGGAGGCGTCGGCGGCCGGGCCTTCCTTGAGCCGGTGGCACATCATCATCGCTTCGGCGGCGGCGGTGCCCTCGTCGAGCATCGAGGCGTTGGCGATTTCGAGGCCGGTGAGATCGGTGACGACGGTTTGGAAATTGAGGAGCGCTTCGAGGCGGCCTTGGGAGATTTCGGCCTGATAAGGCGTGTAGGCGGTATACCAGGCGGGGTTTTCGAGGATGTTTCGCTGGATGACGGGCGGCGTGATTGTATCCGAATATCCGAGACCGATGACGTTGCGAAAAATCTGGTTTTGGGCGGCGAGCGAGCGGAGCTCGGCGAGGGCGGCGCTTTCGCCGAGAGGCTCGGGCAGCGAGAGCGGGCCGCGACGAATTTGGGACGGAACGGCGGCGTCGACCAGGGCGTCGACCGAGTCGTAGCCGAGGGCCTTGAGCAGGCCGTCGGTTTCGGCGGCGTTGGCGCCGGTGTGACGGCGCGGAAACGTGTCGGTGGGGGCGAGAAGGTCGCGCGGCGAGGCCATAAAGCGCCGACGCTAGGGGCGCGGAGAGGTCGCGCAATGGCGATTTGGAGCGGGCTGATCGATGGGGGCGGCAAATGCTTTACTGAACCGCGCGGCGAGGAACGTGGCTGACTTTCGTCAGTCTGTGTTCTTCGTCTGTGATTTGTCCGTGGATACCCTCGTCCAACAACGTCCCTATGCCACGCGTGCGGAGCGCGCGGCTTTCGTCGATCGCCGACTGGCGGAGCTTTATCCGCAGCCGGCGGTGCCGTTGCTGCACGACGACGCTTATACGTTGTTGATTGCGGTGTTGTTGTCCGCGCAGTGCACGGATGCGCGGGTGAACGAGGTGACGCCGCGGCTGTTTGCGGTGGCGGAAACGCCGGAGGCGATGGCGAAACTGCCGGTGGAGCGGATTCAGGAAATCGTGCGACCCTGCGGGCTGGCGCCTCAGAAAGCGCGGGCGATTCAAGGCCTATCGAAGATCCTGCTGGAGAAGCACGACGGAAAGGTGCCGCGGGGATTCGAGGCGTTGGAAGAATTGCCGGGGGTGGGCCACAAGACGGCGAGCGTGGTGATGGCGCAGGCGTTTCATGAGCCGGCGTTCCCGGTGGATACGCATATCCATCGTCTGGCGCAGCGTTGGAAGCTGACGGATGGACGCAGCGTCGAGCAGACCGAGCGGGATTTGAAGGCGCTGTTTCCGCGGGAGCATTGGAATGCGTTGCACCTGCGGATCATCTACTATGGTCGCGAGCACTGCACGGCGCGCGGCTGCGACGGGACGGTTTGCGAAATTTGCCGCACCTTGTTTCCGGAGCGGAAGCGGGCGGTGGTGACGCGGAAGTGAGAGACGGCTCCGGTGCCTGGCGATTTTTTGCGGAAAACGGGATTGATTCGCGCGAAGGCGGGCGACACGTTTCGCCTCCCAGTTCGGACGCTTAGCTCAGTTGGTTAGAGCACGTGCTTCACACGCACGGGGTCACTGGTTCGAGTCCAGTAGCGTCCACCATCCGCCTCAGGCGGCGGGGCGGGGGTCCGAGTTTCGGCGGGCCATCATCTGCTCCCAGAGATCGGCGGCGAAACGCAGGTTCTTGGCTTTGTGCGCCAGTTCGCGGGCGCGGAGTGGGTCGTCGGCTTGCTCGAACGGGGTGCCGAGGCGGCTTTGGACGGCGCGAAGTTCGCGTTCGCAGCCGTCGACCATCTGGACGATGTCGGTGCGTGCGGAAAGCGGAAGCCGCGGGCGAATGGAAGGAGAAGGCGCAACGTCGCGTCGCTCGGGAGCGGGAAAAGGAATCGCGTTGGCGCGCGAGACGGTGACGCTGCCGGCCACCGGGAGGCAGGTGTTGAAGCTCATGGAAAGCCGACCCTATTCATGGGAGAAAATCCGCAACGCGGAAAGCGAGTTAGCTGCAACAATCGGGCAATCCCTGACGAGGGCGAGTGGGGGAACTCCCCAGGAATTCACCTAAAGTGCGTGGTGGCAGCGGACTCCCTGCGGCGGCGGCTAAGCCGGACTCGTGCAGTTGATCGGGTCGGATCGAGGGATCTCGGCGGCCATACGGTGCCCTCCTCACCTCGACGGGCTTCATTCAGCCCGCCTTCGGTTCGTCGTTCACCGTCTGGTTCGCCGATCT